>CAMXTM010000276.1 GCA_947246775.1 uncultured Clostridium sp.
ATACTACTTACAAAATAACCAACAGCAACAATACTAGATACCTCCCTTGAAATCGATTCATTGGGCTTGATTGCTGTTACAACAAAGAGAATACTCAACAACATACAAAAAATTGCAAGAAATATATTCCATTTATTACTTCTCATAATGCTCATACTACAATCCCTCCTTATTTATAAACTACTTTTATTTTATCACAACACAAAGCCTATCACAATCATTTTTCATTGCTACTAAATATGATATTCTTTTTTGCATAAAAAGACAGCGAATATTACACCCGCTGTCTCTACTAGTTTTATTATTCTTCTGGTTTTTCTTCTTTTGGAGCTTCTTCTACATTTTCTTCTGCTTTTCTTTTAGATAAGCTGATTTTTTTCTGCTCAGCATTTACTTCTAATACTTTTACTTTTATCATTTCTCCAATTTTCAACTCGTCTTCTGGTTTTTCAACGTGTTTATTTGCAATTTGAGAAATGTGTACTAATCCGTCAACGCCTGCTTCTAATTCTATAAATGCACCAAAAGGTACCATACGCACTACTTTGCCCTCTGTAACAGAACCAACTGGATATTTTTCAGTTGCTGTTGCCCATGGGTTATTGCTACTGTCTTTTAAAGAAAGTGAAATTTTTCCTTTTTCTTTATCTACATCTAATATGATGACTTCTACTTCTTGTCCCTCTTTTAGCACTTCTTTTGGATTTGTAATACGTCCCCATGACATTTCTGAAATGTGAATCAATCCATCTACTCCACCTAAATCTACAAATGCACCAAAATCTGTAATTCTGCTTACTTTTCCTGTTACTTTAGAACCTACTTCTAATTTTTCAAATAATGCAGCTTTTTTCTCTAAGATTTCTTTTTCAATCAATGCTTTTCTTCCGCCAATAAAACGACGTTTTACTTTATCTAATTCAATGATATTAAATTCCAACTCTTTGCCTTTAAATACATTCAAGTCTTCAATAAATTTATTTGAAACCTGTGAAGATGGAATAAATATTCTAACGCCATTTACCATAGCAATTAAGCCGCCTCTTACGACATCTACAACTTTTCCTGTCACAACTGTTTTATTGTTGTAAGCTGCTTCGACTTCTTCCATACCTTTTTGGTCTTCAATCCGTTTTCTTGAAAGAAGTACATTACCATCGCCATCGTTTACACGTACAACAAATACTTCAATTTCATCTCCAGGTTGTAATACTTTGCTAGGAATTACATTTGCATCTCTACTGTATTCTCCTTTTGGAATAATACCATCAGATTTGTAATTTAAGTTTACGGAAACTTCCTCATTTGAAATGCTTATGACTGTACCTTTTACTACGTCTCCTGTATGAAGTGTAACAAAAGACTGGTCTAACATTTGTTCAAATGTCAGTTCTTCTTCACTTCCTCCATTATTTTGTACTGCATTGTTTAATGCTTCGCTCATTGTACCAATTACCTCCTTAATGATTGCTGGCGGTGTTGATGCACCAGCAGTTATTCCTATTTTATCATTCTTATCGAAAATATTCAACACTAAATTACAATTTGTTTCAATATAATATGTTTTTTTACAATATTTCTTACAGATTTCGAATAATTTCTGTGTGTTAGAGCTACTTTTGTCCCCTATCACAATCATTTTATCCATATTTTTAGATAATTCTACCGCTTCCTGTTGCCTTTGTGCAGTCGCAGAACAGATAGTATCAAAAATTTCTAACTCTAAATCTTTTTGTTTTAATACTTCTATCATCGTATTAAATTTACTTTTACGAAATGTTGTTTGCACTACAACAGTATATTTTTTATTATTATTACAAAATATATACTCTTGCGCTTGTTCTATTTCTCCCAATATAACAGCACTATTTTCGCACCAGCCATTGATGCCTTGTACTTCAGGGTGTTTACTATCTCCTATAATGATTATTTGCTTTTTTTGCTCATACGCTTTTTTGACAATATCATGTATCTTTTTTACAAAAGGACAAGTACCATCTATTACCTTGAATCCTTTTTTTTCTAACTCATCATAGATTTTTTTCCCTACTCCATGCGAGCGTATCATAATTGTAGCTTGTTCTACTTCTGACAAATCTTCAATTACATGGATTCCCTTTTGCTCTAATTCTGCTATCACTTCTTTATTATGTATTAAAGGACCATAAGTATAAATATTTTTATTTTTACTAATTTCTTCATAAGCCATATTGATGGCACGGCTCACTCCAAAACAAAACCCTGCTGACTTTGCTACTTCTATTGTTGCCATTATTATTCCTCAACTTTCATACAATTAATTTCTTTCATTATGATTTCAGTTATCTCATTTAGTGCCTCTGTATTTAATCTTTTTTGTCTGTATTGTTCTAAATACAATGGTTTGCCATACACAATTTTCATTTTAGAAAAAGGTTTACAGCTTCCACTAATTGCCACAGGCACAACAGGTACTTGTGCTTTCACCGCAAACAATGCTACCCCTGCCTTTGCTGCTTTTTCCTCTCCTGCTTTTACTCTTGTACCTTGTGCAAACATTCCTATTACTTTTCCCTCTTTTAAAAGTTTTACTGCAATTTTAAATGCCTTCATATCTGCTGTTGTTCTATCTACTGGAAAAGCGTGTAGCTGCACTATCAGCCAACGCAAAAATTTATTTTCAAAAAGCTCCTTTTTTGCCATATAACTAATTTCTCGTCTACTATAAATACCCATTGTTACAGGGTCAAAATTACTACTATGGTTAGCACATAGGATTGCTCCTCCCTCTTTTGGTACATTTTGTGTACCCTCTACAGTCATGCGAAATAATATTTTATAAAGTATTCTTAATGCTACCTTTGCAATTTTATAAAACATATCACACCTCTAAACCATTTATTTTTTGTTTTACAATCTTTAAAATTGCATCTGTTACTTGCTCCACACTCATACAAGAACTATCTATCACAATGGCATCTTCTGCTTTTTTTAAAGGGTTATATTTTCTATTTTTATCATTTTCGTCCCTTTGTATGTTTTCATTTTTGACCTGTTCTCTATTATATTGTTTTCCTAATATTTCTAATTCATCGCAACGTCTTATTGTTCTCTGCTCAACACTTGCATCTAAATAAATTTTGACAGCAGCATAAGGTAATACATTTGTTCCAATATCCCTGCCGTCCATAATAACAGTATGCCCTTTTGACAATTCCCTTTGTAAATGTACCAGTTTTTCACGCACAGCAAGTATTGTCGCAACAGCAGATGCTGCTTTTCCTGCTTGCTGTGTTCTGACCTGCTGTGTTACATTTTCGCCATTTAAATATATATTCTGTTCTCCTTGCAACAATTCTATTTGAATATCTATCTTTTCCAGAACAGCACTTACTTTTTCACTATCATCATAATCTATATCGTTTTTTATGCAGTACAATCCAACTGCTCGATACATCGCACCAGTATCAATATAAATGATATTTAATTTTTTTGCTATTTGTTTTGCAACTGTGCTTTTGCCTGAGCCTGCTGGACCATCAATGGCAATACTATAATTTTTCATGTTCTCCCCTCACTCGCTCAA
>CAMXTM010000277.1 GCA_947246775.1 uncultured Clostridium sp.
AATGCTACGAAGTGATGATGTGCCATACAGAGAGTTGATAAGGGAAACGATGTCAGCGATGACAATAGTTCATGCATATGGGGCAACATGGACAAGAAATTATATTGAAATAATAAAACAGCAATGTTTGCAAAGAAATTTAGATATTACAGTCATATTGTTGTCTATAAATTCTAAATTTTGTGACAGTATTGAAGTACATTATGGAAAAGAAAAAGGTAGTATGACTAATTCTATACAAAGAGTGACTGAATATTGGAAGGAGTTGGGAAAAGAAGTAAGTGCCAAAAGTGTGGTAAAAGTATATTATTTTGATGGAAATCCAGTTCATTCACTGTATAAATTTGATAATAGAATTGTAGTCGTATCCAACAAAATAAGTAATAAATTATCTTTAAATTTGCCCTGTATTATTTGTAATCAGAAAAAAGAAGTAAAAGAAGGATTATATTATATATATGAAGAAGAAATAGGAGAGTTAATAAGTGAGGAAAATTTAATATATTCAAATCAAGGAGGAGAAGATGAACGGAACAAAGATATATAATGAAGAATTCTGTGCTGCATGTTATTTTAGAACGATTGCTGAATATCCGAAAAGAAAATGCCTAATACAAATAACAGAGAAATGTAATTTGTGTTGCGAACATTGTTTTGTATCAGCAAATAATATTGGACAAGAAATGGATATCCAAAAAATAAAAGATATTATTCTTCCCCAACTTTTAAAAAACAATATCGCAAAAGTGACTTTGACTGGAGGCGAGCCATTTGTACATCCTAAATTATCAGATATAGTAGAGTTATTGCTTGCAAATAATATTGCTGTCAGTATATGTACTAATGCAACATTGATTACGGAACAATTTTTAGAACGTTTTTATAATTATGAAAATTTGCATTTTAATGTGAGTTTGGATGGATTTTCCTCTTCGTCACATGGGAAATTTAGGGGAAATCAAAGTCCAGAACTATATAATACAATTATTAGCAATATTGAGTCAGTAGGTAAGAAAGGATTGCTTAACGGGGTATTGGTTACTCCCAATATTTATTCATCGGTACATGAATATGTGGAACTATGTGAGTTCGCAAAAAAATGCCATGCTAAATATGTATTAATGAATCCATTATCGCAGTTTGGTCGCGGAGAAAAAACTATTAACTTGGCATTTGATAATCAGCAAATGAACGAGTTGAGGCAGGCAACTAAGAAATTTAATGATAATGATATGGAAATGGTATATATTAGATTTCCCAATAATGAGAATAAGCCCTTAAGTGAGTGCGTAGCGGGCAAGGTAATGTATATTTTTACTAATGGAGATATTGCTTTTTGTCCATATATGGTTTTTGCTGCAAAAGATTTTAGTAGTCTATATAATGCCGAGGATTTTATGTTAGGCAATATTTTTATGAAAGATTTTGATTGGGAAAAAAGTCTAAATGATTATAAATTTCCAATAAATTATAATGAGGTATGCCTAAAGTGTGAAAATCAGAAGTGTAAAAAGGGATGCTATGCAGCGAAGATATCACGTGGCAGTAAGTTGGCAGAAAAAGACTATGATCTGTGTCCATTGGAAGATGCGTTAAGGAGTTTGTGATGGGAATTTTTATTACAGTTGAGGGACCTAATGGAGTAGGAAAGTCTACATTTATAAAAAGATTGGAGGAAATGCTTTTATCAAAGTATATGGTATTTTTAACAAGGGAACCCACGAATACAAATTTTGGGAATTATGTAAAGAAAAATGAGGAAATGTTGGAAGGAGAAGCATATGCATACTTGATAGCAGCAGATAGATGTTACCATCTTAAAAATTACATAGAGCCTGAATTGGATAAAGGAAAAATCGTAATCAGTGATAGATATATAGAGTCCAGCTTAGTACTGCAAGAATTTGATGGAGTGAAAAGAGAAGATATTTGGCATTTGAATTGCAATTTTATGATTCCAGATTTAAGTATAATTTTATTAGGCACGGAAGAAATATTGGAGCGTAGACTACTGGAACGAAATGTATTAACTCGTTTTGAGAAAAAAATGACAAGAAGAGATGAAATAGAAAGGTATATAAAAGCGGCAGAGTTTTTAAAGGTTAAAGGATTTAACGTTATGACTTTTTATAATGATACGGAATCAGAGTTGAGCAATAGTTTAAATGATGTTAAAGAATTTATTACTAAATTAGAAAGGAAGAAGCAAAATGGATAAGAAAATTAGTTTTTTGTCCTTGAATATTGGAAATCCATCCTTAGACCGAGCGAGAAAGCAATGCGAATGGTTGGATAAACGACCAGAAGATGTGTTTATTTTAACTGAGACGAAAAATAGTCAAGGATGTTCATATATAGAAGATTTTTTTTTACAATATGGATATGATTTGTTTTCTATGAATTCTTTATTAGATTTTAGTGTGAGTTTTCCTAAATCTAAAACAGGAGATTTGGGAGTGATGATAGTAAGTAAGCACCAAATTGTAAAAAGTATGAATTTTTTTAAGGAGGATAGTATTTTTTACGCTAGGCAACTAGAAACTATTATTTCTATAGAGAATTTGCAAATAAGTGTAGTTGGGTTGTATGTTCCATCAAGGGATAGAAGTGATGAAAAAATTATGAGGAAAAAAAGTTTTGTTGATAGTATTGAAGAGTTTATAACAGAGTCCAGGGATGTGTCTAGGGTAATTATGGGCGATTTTAATATTCTAGATAGAAATCATATACCGCATTACTCCACTTTTTTTGAATGGGAATATAGTTTTTATGATAAAATTATATGCGAAGGGTACGTTGATGCATATAAGTATTGTAATCATGAAAAACAAGAATATAGTTGGGTAGGTAGAACGAATGATGGATATAGATATGATTATGCTTTTGCTTCTGCAGATTTAAGAGATAAAATAGCAGAATGTAAGTATATTCATGATACAAGAAAAAATGGTCTCACAGATCATTCTGCCATTGTTATGGAACTAAAAGTCAAAACTTTATAGTGGTGAGAGGGGGATGAATAGTTGGCTCTATTTTGGCTCTAAAAATTTTGACTGGCACAAAAACGAGAGCGATTTTTAAAGAATATGGATAATAAATGCTTGAAAAATGAGGGAAAAACAGTCAGTTCAAGCTATCCGCCGAGGAGTTCGAGTGATGAAATGGGATTTAAAAAGCTAGAGTTTATGCGGGTTGCAAGAAAATTTGTTTAGGTGTTGGCAACGATTTGGCAACATTTTCAACATCACGCACTAAATAATTACATCAATGGCATAAAGAAAACCTTGCTGATTTTCAGATATGGAAACTGAATATCGGCAAGGTCTTTTTATGCTTATTTCTGTTTTTTCTTTTTCGCTGTTTTCTTTTCGTCTTTCGTAAACGGTAGATAGTGAGTACCTATACAAAACTGGAGCAAACTTGTATGATAGAGACAGATTTGCTCCAGTCTTTATTTCACTTCATTTTTACCAGGCTTGCGGCAGTTCTCCGGCAGGCTTGGCGACCAGGGGAGCAGGTCATCCAGAAAACTGCGGTCTGTATCATCCAGATGCTTCG
>CAMXTM010000278.1 GCA_947246775.1 uncultured Clostridium sp.
CACCTACATTTCTGTAAGAAGAATACTGAAATTTATTTCCACCAAGTGGTTTTTTATATAAAATTTCATCTCGACAAAGTTTTTCTGCAATATTTTTAGCTCTAATGTCCAAGTCAGAACCATCAAAGGCACTACTGATATTTTTTTCATCTGGTATAAATCGTTCTGCATTATTTGTGCTTTGAGAAATTGCTTCCAAAATCAATACTGTTTTTAATACACGTTGTTCATCATTTGATAAATTTCTTGTAGCAGCGCAGCCATACCAATCTAAAATAGAACGCACATTTTGAGAAAGATGTTCTTTTCCTTTTTCATAGAAAAAATCCCATAGCATATCTATTGTCAATAATGGGTTGTCATCTTCTGGGCTATGGTTCTTAATAAACCATAAAAAACTTTTTATTTCATCTCCACGGTCATTTTTAATAAAGTCAAACATACTTCTTTGGTTAGAATCAAAAACAGAAGAAATATATTTTAAAAGTAATGCTGCATAAGGGTGAATGGGAAGTATATTTTTTAATTCCTCATCAGAAATACCTATCTTTTTTACAAGGACACGGCTGTCTCTTGTACGGTCATAAAGGTCATCAGCAATTTCTTTCCACTCTTCCAGTAGTACAGTGTCTTCTGTTTTTTTCATGGCAGCACCCATAAGACGAAAAGCTTCTTTTTCAGGTAATATAATATTACAAGTAGGACTTACAAATCTGTCTAAAATACGCTTTTGGTCTGGGTCAGTATCACTAAAAAGTCCAGAACTTTTATGCGTTACAATAATCATATAAAATGGGTCATTCGCACTGATTTCTGCAATTTTTTGAAAACCTGTTAGTGCTTTTAGATTTTGTTTAAAATATTCTGTAAATTCGTCCCATATAAATACAATCGCTTTTAAATCATTTTCTTTTATCACAGCTTTAATCCAGTTTTCTAAAGCTGCTATACTTAAAGTAAAAGGTCTGATTTGTTCCCGTTCTCCAACTTTTGTGATTTTTTCCATCAGTGTCAAAAGAGCAGAACCAGAAAAAGTTTCTAATTTTTCTATGACATCGTCTACAGTATCACCACCAAACAAATCTTGATAGCTTGTACGCAGCAGAGAATCAAAATAATTCCTACTTGCTTCCTTAGATAACCATTCTAAAACAGAGTTTTTTAATGCGCTACTTCCTCGATTGACAATGCCATTTTCGGCTAAGGCTTCTTCTATACTTTCCTGCAATGCAAAAACAAGGTTATTGTCATCTTTAATATCAGAAGAACCATAGCGATGTACAGTAAGGATTTTTTTATCATCATTTTTAATACGCTGCAACTTATTATATAAGTCTATATTAAGTTGGTCTTTATAGTTATTAAAATATTCTTGCACATCTTCAGCAGAAGCATCTAACAATTTTTTTAATGTTAAAACGGCATGAGATTTACCTGTACCATATGCGCCCTCTACCCAAATAGAAAGTCTTTGTTTACGGGAAAGTACATCAACCGTGTCCTTAACTAATTTGATAAAAGATTCATGAGGATAATATTTTTTCCAAATTTCAGGATTTTGTTTAATGACTTCTGCATTTATTTGAGCAAAATATTCTTCATCTATTTTAAAATAATGTTCGTATTCCATAATAGCCTCCTTAGAATAATGATAATACATCAGTAGAAGATTTTTCACTATACAAATTGATATTGTCAAGGTCAAGCGTAAAAGTTGCATTAATATATTCTGGATAGTTAATAGTAAGTCCAGTCAATATTTTTTTCATTTCTTCCCTGTCAATACCAAAAATTTCTGTTGGACTGACACCATCGCTTTCAATATTATGGTTTAATAAACGTGTCAAGGTAAACTGATAATAACCATCACAAGCCTCCGCAAATTTGTATAAAGTGTATAAGATGACTCTAGGGTCTGGGTCTTGCCATGTAGCTCTACGAATAGAATGAAGCGTAATCGTTTCATTTCCAGCAGAAGAAACTTTTTCTGTTACATATGCAGAAGCAAAAATTTGTTCCTTACCTAAAGGCGTTTTAGACAAATAAATTTTTAAAGAATCTACAATATTTCTTTTACCAAGTCCTTTTATATCATTTTCCATAACTTCGTTTAGCATAAGTTTTAATTCATCAGGTGTATATTCAATATTAAATTCTAAATTGGATACAAACCAATTAAAAGTAGGTGTATAAACTAAATTAGCAAGTATAAGCGCCCACGCAACAGAAGATTTACCACCTTCATTAAATATTATATTAGCAAACTTAGTTGGAAGGCACTTTGTATATTTATCACCATCTGCCTTACGATTATATTCAACTATTCCTGCATCTTTTAAAAATGCTAAAAAAGCATCTTTCTTTTTATTAGGAACTTGACCATCACCATCTGTTGTCCAAAACTCTGTACCTCCTTGATACTTTATAAAAATTTCTAACCAAGAATCTCTTGCACCAAAACTATAATACCTATCTAATCCTGCCATCTTTCTGCCCTCCGAAATTTTATTTCTTATAGAATTATATCTTAAACAATGTCCAGGTACATCATGACATTTATAACAATGTGTACAATTATTAGAAATAGTAATACCATTTTTCATATTTATACAATTATGTTTACATTCTGCTTCACATTCTCCACAAGCTACACAATAAAGACTTTTTATGATAACGCTATGAAAAAGAGATTGGAATTTTATATCCGTTTTAGTATTCTCACAATTTGGTAACTTAAAAGTAATTCTATCAGGTAAATAATCTATTATAACAATATACAATTTCTTAAAAAAGTTAATTGTATACTCATTAGCTGATATTTGATTTATTTTTCCAATCGTCTTTGCCCATTGTAGCCATTGTATAGAATCTGCAAAAACATTAACAGTTGGAACTTTTTCATTTGTTTTAATTTCAAAATTATCTTGCCCAAAATTAAGTTCTCTTCCACTTTTTCGAGTTCTCCAATATCCTGCATCTATAAAGGCTTTCATTTCATAAGTAGTATAATTTGTTTTTCCGCTAGTTGATACTATTTTTTGTAAAAATGAATCTACATATTTTGTATAAGACATTCGCCTTATATATTCATGTTTGCCCGAAGAATTTGGACATACTAAACAACCAGCACGAGAATTACCTTTTATATATGCTTGATTTATAATGAGGGAATTAGTGTACATATATAAAAAAAGTTCAGCTGAGTTCCATTCAAGAATAGCATGGCAGCTATATTGACCTTGATGCTTTTTACCCTCATTAATCATATCATATTCACTTCTTGAAAAACTTTCTGAAGCTCTTACCCCTGTAAAAGACATTCCTGTAAAATTATATTTTTTTGTGATTTCTCGTAATAATATAATTTGTGGTGAGGTTTTATGTACACTACAACACCATCTATTCGTAATAGCAGGTGGTCCAAAATATTCCCATGTTTCTTTAGGTTCAAGTTTCGATTTTGCATAGTAAAACTCGATTCCTTTTTTTTTACATAAATTATCTACTTGTTTGACTACTTCATATGTATCAGGAAACTCCATTCCTGTATCTCC
>CAMXTM010000279.1 GCA_947246775.1 uncultured Clostridium sp.
GGAACAAGCGTATATTTGGTAGATAGAGTAATACCAATGTTGCCACATAAATTATCAAATGGTATTTGTTCCTTGAATCCTGATGAAGATAGATTAACATTGAGCTGTATTATGGAAATCAATCATAAAGGTATGGTAGAAAACCATAGAATTGTAAAATCAGTAATACATTCTGATAGAAGAATGACCTATACAGCAATGCGAGAAATATTAGAAGATAAGACACCTGCACTGTTGGAAGAATATGCGGATTTTATAGAGATGTTTGAAAATATGAATCGGCTGCGTATTATATTAAGAAAAATGAGGAAAAAAAGAGGTTCTGTGAATTTTGACTTGCCAGAATCTAAAATTATATTAGATGAAAATGGCAAGCCTATAGATATTAAGCCATATGAAAGAAGTATTGCTACAAATATGATAGAGGAATTTATGTTAATATGTAATGAAACAGTAGCAGAGGATTTTTATTGGAGAGAGATGCCATTTTTGTTTCGTAACCATGAAGTACCAGATGATGAAAAACTGCAAAAAATGTCTGATTTTATAAGGAATTTTGGTTATAGACTAAAGGGTGGTAAAGATGAAATACACCCTAAAGCAATACAGCAATTGCTGTTAAAAGCAGAGGGAAAAGATGAAGAAAGAATTGTAACAAGGGTAGTATTAAGAAGTATGAAGCAGGCGAGATATATGGCAGAAAATGGGGGCCATTTTGGATTAGCGGCAAAATACTATTGCCATTTTACGTCACCTATTAGAAGATACCCAGACTTGGAAATACACAGAATTATAAAATTGGCATTAGATAATAAGATGACACCAAAGAAACAAAAGGGATTAGAAAGAATTATGCCTGATGTAGCAAAACAGTGTTCTTCAAGGGAAAGAACGGAGAGAAACAGACAATTTGAAAAAAGCAGAATATATGTCAGATAAAATAGGCATGGAGTATGAAGGGATTATATCTAGTTTAACAAATTGGGGCATTTATGTAGAATTAGCTAATACAGTAGAGGGAATGGTACCACTACAAAGTTTAGAAGATGATTATTATATTTATGATGAAGAAAATATGACAGTTTATGGAGAACATTCTAATAAAAAGTATATGTTAGGTCAAAAAGTGAATATTGTAGTAACAAAAGTAGATATAGAGCAAAAAAATATTGATTTTGCATTTTGTGAGTAGAGGGGAAAGTAAAGTATGGTCGAGAATCAGCAAAAAAAACAAAGGGATAGTTTCAATAGTCGTTTGGGGTTTGTGCTGTCTTGCATTGGCTCTGCGGTAGGTATGGGTAATATTTGGCTGTTTCCGTATAGAGTAGGACAATATGGAGGAGCAGCATTTTTGATACCATATTTTTTGTTTATTATTATCATCGGTTTTTCTGGTGTAATAGGAGAAATGTCATTTGGACGAGCAATGGAGGCAGGGCCGCTTGGTGCATTTCGGAAAGCCTCTCAAATGCGAGGAGGTAACTGGGGGGAATGGATTGGAATGATACCAGTTGTAGGCTCTTTGGGAATTGGGATAGGCTATTCTGTTGTAGTAGGGTGGATTATACGATTTTTAGCAGGAAGTGTAACAGGCTCTGCATTGGCAGGAGAAACAGGAGAATATTTTGGTGCATTGGCTGGTAACTTTGGTAGTGTTGGCTGGCATATTATAGGGCTTGTAATTGTGTTTGTGTGTATGGCTTATGGTGTTTCAACAGGAATAGAAAAAGTCAATAAAATTATGATACCTGCATTCTTTTTGCTTTTTGTTGTTATGGCTTTGCGTATTTTTATGCTAGAAAATGCACAAAGTGGTATTATGTATATGTTAAAACCAAACTGGGAGCAGGTAGCAAAACCAGAAACATGGGTTTATGCACTTGGGCAAGCATTTTTTTCCTTGTCATTGGCTGGCTCTGGAACAATTGTATATGGTAGTTATTTAAAAAAGACAGAAGATGTTGTAGAGAGTGCAAAAAATGTAGCATTGTTTGATACATTAGCATCATTATTAGCAGTATTTGTCATTATTCCAGCGGTGTTTGCGTTTGGATTAGACCCAGCGTCAGGGCCTCCACTGATGTTTATTACAATGCCTAAAGTATTTCAGATGATGCCTATGGGAAGACTGTTTGCGGTTATATTCTTTCTTGCTGTACTTTGTGCAGCGATTACGTCACTTATCAATTTATTTGAAACACCAGTAGAAGCCTTGCAAGAAAAATTTGGATTTTCCCGTAAAAAAGCGGTTATTGTAGTTGGCATTGTGGCAATAGCAGTAGGTGTTTGTATTGAAAGTGGTGATAGTGTTTCTATTTGGATGGATATTGTGTCTATTTATATTATACCATTAGGTGCATTGCTTGCAGCGGTAATGTTTTTTTGGGTTTGTGGCAGCAAATTTGCAAGAGAGCAGGCACAAATGGGTAGAAAGAAACCAATTGGAAAATGGTTTGAGCCTATGACAAAGTATGTATTTGTAGGGCTGACATTACTTGTGTATATTATGGGAATTTTTTATAATGGCATTGGATAATACTATAAATTTATGCAATGAAAGTTGTATATTTATTTGCAAATAGTAAAAAATCTGCTATAATGAAATTTATATAGAATTGAGAATTGAATCATGAAAAGAGGGGATAAATGGTGTCTGATAAAAGAGATGATTTTGGACAAATACAAATTGCAGATGAAGTTGTGGCAGTTATTGCAGCAACGGCTGCTATGGAGATAGAGGGTGTATTGAATGCATCAGCAGCGTCTGGCAATGCTTTAGTAGAATTTTTTGGAAAAAAGAGTCAAACGAAAGGTGTAAAAGTCAATTCTGATGGTGGAGAACTGACATTAGAATTGGATATTGTTGTACTTTTTGGCACAAAAATACAGACTGCTGCGACAGAGGTGCAAAAGAAAGTAAAATCTGCTGTAGAAACAATGACAGGTTTGCCAGTAGCAATGGTAAATGTAAATGTTTGTGGTATTGTAAAAGAAAAACAGCCTAAAGCAGCAAAAAATGAAACAGAAGACTAAAAAAATAAAAAATACCACTCCGCTATTGTGAGTGGTATTTGTAATGTAAAAATAGTGTAAATAAGCGAGGAAATGATAGAAAGCGAGGAAACTATGAATCGTAGAGAGGCAAGAAAAAACGCCTTTTTTTTAGTATTCCAGATGGGTTTTAATGAAAAAGACGAGTTTGAACAAATGAAAGAGCTTTTTTTTGAGCAAAAGGAGCAAGAAGTAAAAAAAGAGGAAAAAGAGTTTATACTAAAAGAGGCAGAGGGGACAAAAGAGCATTTAACAGAAATAGATGATATTATATCAAAAAAGTCAAAAAAATGGGCAAAAGAGAGAATATCAAAAGTAGATATTGCAATATTGCGATTAGCGATTTATGAAATTTATTTTTCGGAAGAAATTCCTTTGAGTGTAGCAATCAATGAAGCGGTAGAATTGGCAAAAGAATTTGGTACAGATGAATCGCCTACTTTTGTAAATGGTATATTGGGAAGTATTGCCTCAGAAAATAAGCAATAGAGGAGAGCAAT
>CAMXTM010000280.1 GCA_947246775.1 uncultured Clostridium sp.
CAAATACAAGCTGGACAACCATTGTATGGAAACAGGATACTCCAAAAACACCATTGCCAAAAACAGGCTGGTAATTTAAAAGTAGTTTAAAAGCGATTTAAAACAAGTTTTTCATTGTTTTACGATTTTACGCCCAAGTGACACTTGGGCGTTTTTCTATACAAAAAGGAGACAATCAAATGGATAAAAATGTTATCATCAACGGAAATTCATTAAATGAAATGAACAAAATGGAATCAAACAGCATTGATTTGATATTTGCAGACCCACCCTATTATATGAGAACAGAAGGAAAATTAGTTCGTCCAGATGGAACACTATTTCAAGGCTGTAATGAGGAATGGGACAAATTTGAAACAATAGAAGAATATAAAAAATTTACTTATCAATGGTTAAGTGCTTGTCATCGTATGCTGAAACCAAATGGCTCCATGTGGGTAATAGGAGGAATGCAGTGCATTTATACCATAGGCTATATTATGCAGGAAATCGGTTTTTATCTGATTAACAATATTGTATGGCACAAAAACAATCCTACTCCTAATTTTATGGGAACAAGACTTTGCAACAGTCATGAAACTTTATTATGGGCAGTAAAAAATAAAGAGGCAAAATTTACATTCCATTATCATTTAGCAAAAGAATTGAATACAGATACAGTAAAGGAAGAAGATTATAAAAATGGTATTCGTAAACAAATGGGTTCTGTGTGGCATTTTCCAGTATGTTCTGGAAAAGAAAGGCTAAAAGATGAAAACGGACAAAAACTACATACAGCACAAAAACCACAAAAACTTTTAGAAAGAATTATTTTAATTTCTTCTGATGCAGAAGATACCATACTTGACCCTTTTGGCGGAACAATGACAACGGCTGCTGCCGCAAAAAAATTAGGTAGGAATTACATCATGATAGAACAAAATCAAAAATATTGTCAGTTTGGTGAAAAAAGACTTTCTCAAATTTCTTGTGAGGAGGATATCTATGCAGGAGGAAGTAAGAGATAAATCTATCGCTTTTGTTATCAACATGAGCAAAACAGGAGAAAAATTAACTGCTGATATGCTGAAATGGACAATACAGCAATATCTCAAAAAATCAACAGTAAAACATGGCAAACAGAGTATCAAAGATATTGTAAAACAAGGTGCAAGTATACAGAACATTGAAATTACAGATAAAAATATAAAATCATTTGAATCCACAGCAAAAAAATATGGTGTGGACTATGCACTCAAAAAAGATGCTTTTTCACAACCACCAAAATATATTGTGTTTTTTAAAGCAAGGGACGCTGATGTATTGATGTGTGCTTTCAAAGAGTTTTCAAACAAAGCACTTGCTAAAGATAGAAAACCCTCTATATTAAAACAGATAATACAATATCAGCAGAAAATCAAAAATATAGCAAAAGACAAAGTGAAAAATAGAAACAAAGGAGGGCATGAATTATAGTGAGTAAAAGTAAAAACAATCAAAAGAAAGCAAAAGACAAACCAAAGTAGAAAACAAAATAAAAAGCAGAACAAAAAACATTCCAAAAAGCAAATAAAATATAATCTATATTCAATAGATTTCAAAAAACTGTTACAAAGAAATTTTCCTTATGCTTTTGTTTTTTGGATTGCAAACAGATTAGGAGAATATTTTAGAGTATCTTATCAAATAGATATTTTTTTAAGAGTAATCGACTCTTTAAATGGATTGGCAAGTTTAGGAAGTAAACCTTTTCCTAGTTTGCACCCTTTTGATATACTGATTGGTATTTGTGGTGCAGTTGCAATCAAAGGGATTGTCTATCTAAAAGGAAAAAATGCAAAAAAATATAGAAAAGGAGTAGAATATGGTTCCGCAAGATGGGGAACTTCTGAAGATATTAAGCCTTTTATTGACCCCAAATTTCAAAACAATATCATACTGACACAGACAGAAAGAATTATGATGGGTAGAAATAAAATACCCAAATATAATATCAATAAAAATGTGCTTGTGATAGGTGGTTCTGGAAGTGGTAAAACTAGATTTCATGTTAAACCCAATTTAATGCAAATGAATGGTTCGTATATCGTGACAGACCCGAAAGGCACAGTCCTATTAGAATGTGGTAAAATGTTACAGCAAAATGGCTATAAAATCAAAATATTAAATACTATTGATTTCAAACAATCTATGAAATATAACCCTTTCCAATATATTCGTTGTGAAAACGATATATTAAAGTTGGTAAATTGTATTATGGAAAATACCAAAGGAGAGGATACAAAAGGTGGGGAAGATTTTTGGGCGAAAGCAGAAGCACTGTATTATCAAGCGTTAATTGCTTATATCTGGTATGAAGCACCAGAAGAAGAAAAAAATATGACAACACTTTTAGAAATGCTCAATGCGTCAGAAGTAAGAGAAGATGACGAAAGTTTTCAAAATGCCGTAGATATGTTATTTTTAGCATTAGAACAGAAAAATCCACATCATTTTGCAGTAAGACAGTATAAAAAATATAAACTTGCAGCAGGCAAAACAGCAAAATCAATACTGATTTCTTGTGGTGCTAGATTAGCTTGCTTTGACATTGAAGAAGTGAGAAACCTTATGATAACAGACGAGTTAGAGCTTGATAAATTAGGAGAACAAAAAACAGCATTATTTGTTATTGTGTCTGATACAGATACTACATTTAACTTTATTGCTGCTATGGCGTACACGCAAATGTTTAATACATTATGTGACAAAGCATTAGAATATGGTGGTGCATTGCCTATTCATGTAACCTGTTTACTTGATGAATTTGCGAACCAAAAAATTCCTAATTTTCAACATTTAATCTCTGTCATTAGGAGTAGAGAAATCTCTGCACATATTATTGTGCAGACACAGAGCCAGCTCAAATCTATTTATAAAGACCACGCTGAAACAATCATAGGAAACTGTTCCTGTGTACTGTTTCTAGGAGGAAAAGAAAGAAGTACATTAAAAGAAATTTCTGAAACACTGGGAAAAGAAACCATTGATATTTGCAATACAAGTGAAACAAGAAGCAATCAAAATAGTTATGGCTTAAATTATCAAAAATTAGGAAAAGAATTGATGAGTACAGATGAAATTGCTGTAATGGACGGTGAAAAATGTATTTTACAAGTACAAGGTGTCCGTCCTTTTCTTTCTAACAAATATGATATTACAAAGCACCCACAATATAAAAAACTATCTGATTATGATGAAAAGAACAAATTTGATGTGCAAAAATATCTCAAACATCAGTTAAAAGTAAAATCAGATGATGTATTTGAAGTGCATGAAACAAATATAGTGTAGTAAAAATAAGACTGCTGTTAAAATGACAGCAGTCTTTTATGTGTTTCTGTTATTTTGTTTCAGGAGGATAGAATACAAGTAAATCTTCTATTCTACATTCTAAAACAGTGCAGAGCTTACATAATACAAAAACATCTAATCGAGTAATTTTTGAAAAATGAAAATGAAATCAATCTATAAAATAGTAACAACACAAGACTGCT
>CAMXTM010000281.1 GCA_947246775.1 uncultured Clostridium sp.
GCTATTGTTAATAATACATCAGTTGAAGGTGCAACATTTCCATTTTCATAGCTGGATAATGTTGATTGTGTGATACCAATGGATTCAGCAAATGTAGTTTGATTTAATTTTAAATTACTTCGTAATGATTTAATACGTTGTCCCATGATTGCAATGTCCATAATAGCCCTCCTTTACTATAATATAGTATAACATTTTAAATAATTATTGACAATACAAATAATAATATAGAAAATATTGATATAATAATTGACAAGAACAATTTTATTTGCTATTATATCGATATAACAAATAAATAAATGTTATAAAAATAATAGTTCCTAAAAGGAGAGATGTGAATGTCAATAACAAAAGACAACAAAACGCATACTTGGACAGTGCAGTTTTATTATACTGACTGGACAGGAGAGAAAAAGCACAAAAAGAAAAGAGGATTTGCTACAAAAAAAGAAGGACAGGAATGGGAAAGGAGATTTTTAAACAAGGCTCATGCAGATATGAATATGAAAGTATCTGATTTTGTAGATATTTATTTTGAAGACAAAAAAGGAGAGCTAAAAGAAAGAACTATTAGAAATAAAAAGTATATGATAAATGCACATATTGTTCCATTTTTCGGGAATAAAGCAATGAACAGCATTACTCCATCAGATTTGATACAATGGCAAAATACAATGAGAGAGAAAGGATATTCTCAAACTTATTTGAGAATGATTCAAAATCAAATAACAGCATTATTTACTCATGCTTGCAATATTTACAATCTAGGGAATAATCCATGTAGAAAAGTAAAGAAAATGGGAAAATCTGATGCTGATAAATTAGATTTTTGGACAAAAGAAGAATATGACAAATTTATAGCTACTATTGAAAAAGATAGCAGATATTATGTTATATTTGAAATTTTATTTTGGACAGGTTGCAGAATAGGGGAATTACTGGCTTTAACACTACAAGATATTGATTTTAAAAACAATCAAATAAACATTGGAAAAACCTATTATAGAATCAATAGAAAAGATGTGATTACAACACCTAAAACAGAACAGTCCATCAGAACAATAGATATTCCGATGTTTTTGGCAGAAGAAATAAAAAGTTATACCGATAAATTTTACAAGTTGCCAGAAAATGAAAGACTATTTCCTATTGTAGCAGAAGCAATACAGCATAAATTAAAAAGACATTGTGTGAAATCAGGGGTAAAATACATCAGAATACATGATATTCGTCACAGCCATACTGCGTATCTTATTTACCAAGGAGTACAGCCGTTGATTATAAAGGAAAGATTGGGACATAAAGATATTAAAATCACATTAAATACATATGGGCATTTATATCCTAGTCAACAAAAAGCAGTTGCAGAATTGTTGAATGAAAAAAGAACAAATGAAAAATGCCCAAGCTAAACAACTTGGACAAGTCCCTGATAATCAGATGTTCTGATATACCAAACTCGCAAATTTAGTATATCATAAAATGATAAAAAAGACAAATTTTTTTTTATTTAACATCTGTTCAGGGACTTTTATAAAGAAAGAAGGTGCTTTATGAATATTTTTGAACAGGTAAAAGAAAGTATCACAACAAAACAAGCTGCGATACAATATGGTATGAATGTAAATCGAAATGATATGATGTGCTGTCCATTTCACAATGACAGACACCCAAGCATGAAAGTGGCAGAAAGATATTATTGTTTTGGCTGTGGTGAAAAAGGTGATGTAATCAATTTTGTAGCAAAGTTACATCATTTATCACAGTATGAAGCAGCAAAAAAGTTGGTTTCTGATTTTGGATTGCCAATACAACAACATACTCATCAAAATAAAAGTAGAAAACAAGTCAAACAAGAAAAAACTATAAGAACAAAATATCAAGTACAAAAAGATTTTGAGAAATGGCAACAAAGATGTAGCAAAATATTATCTGATTACAGTAGTTGGTTGGCATTTTGGAAAGAATTTTATGCACCAAAAGCTCCAGAAGATATGGTTTATGAGGAGTTTATAGAAGCAATAAATAACATTGAAAAAATAAAGTGGCATCAGGATATTTTAGAAAACAGTATTTTAGAAGAAAAAATCAGCTTTTTAATGCAATGTGGAAAAGAGGTGATACAGATTGAGCAAAGAATGGGAGAATATCAGCGAGGAATACTTGAAGAATTTGGACAATACAATGACTGAATTAGATAAAATAGATTGCAAAAATCAATGTATCACTTGGCTAGATGAAGAAAATCACATTGATGAAGTGAAATTCTGTGAGTCATATTTACAAGAACATAATGTAAAATGTATCAATGGTTCCTTTTTTAACATAGACGGTTTTGTTTCAGATAGAGAAATAGAAAAGAATATTTATAATATTATTAAAAATCATGTTGCAAGAAATGTTTCTAAAAAAGTGAAGCAGCTATTAGAAGTATTGAGATTTGAAAGCTATTCAGAAGAATTACCAATACAAACGGATAGAATTCATGTAAAAAATGGAACAATATTTTTAAATGGAATGTTTTCAAGCAAAAAGGAGTTTTGTTTAAATCGCTTGCCCATCAGCTACAATGCACAGACAGAACAACCAAAAGCATGGCTTACTTTTTTAGAGGAATTGTTGGAAAAAGAGGATATTTTGACATTGCAGGAATATATGGGGTATTGCTTCATTCCCTCTACAAAAGGACAAAAAATGATGTTATTGATTGGCAAAGGTGGAGAAGGGAAGTCAAGGATTGGACTGATTTTAAGAAGCATATTAGGAAATAACATGAATACAAGTAGTATACAAAAGGTGGAAACGAATAAATTTGCTAGGGCAGACTTGGAGTATAAGCTAGTTATGGTAGATGATGATATGAAAATGGAAGCATTACCTCAAACAAATTACATTAAGTCTATTGTCACTTTAGAGGATAAAATTGATTTAGAAAGAAAATCGAAGCAAAGCGTACAAGGTACATTATATGTCAGATTTTTATGCTTTGGAAATGGTAATTTAAGTTCATTGTACGACCGCTCTTATGGATTTTTTAGAAGACAGATTGTGTTAACAACAAAAGAAAAGGATAAAAATAGAAAAGATAATCCATTTTTAATAGAAAAGTTAAGAGCTGAAAAAGAGGGTATCTTTTTATGGTGTTTGGAAGGATTAAAAAGACTTTTAAAAAATGACTATGAATTTACCATCAGTGAAAAAGCGAATAGAAATCTGTATCATGCTATGGAAGATAGCAATAATATTATTAGTTTTATGGAAGCTGACGACTTTGTAAAGTTAGAAGCAGGTACTATGACAACATCTAAAAAGTTATATGGTTGCTATTGTCATTGGTGTGATGAAAATGTGGAAAAGCCTATGTCTGCAAAAAGTTTTATTAGTTATTTAAAACAGTCTGAAGCAGAATACAACATACAATATTCTACAAATGTTATTTCAGAAACTGGTAAAAAAGCAAGAGGCTTTCGTGGAATTTATATAAAAATAAGAATGTGACAAAAAAA
>CAMXTM010000282.1 GCA_947246775.1 uncultured Clostridium sp.
TAATTTTGTTCTATCAAAATTTTAACATCTCTTGCCATTGTAGCGGGGTCGCAAGAAACATACACAATTTTTTGAGGATTGATATGCACTATAGTATCTAAAACTCTTTTATCGCAGCCCTTTCTAGGGGGGTCAATTACAACAACATCTGCTTTTAATCCCTTTTGATAGAGCATTTGCGCAACATCTTCTGCTGCTCCTTGCACAAACTCTACATTTTGAACATGATTTCTTTTTGCATTTTTTTTGGCGTCAGCGACTGCTTCTGCCACAATTTCACAGCCCACAACAGATTTTGCTTTTTGGGCAAAAAAAAGGGAAATTGTACCAATACCACAATACAAATCTAAAACGGTTTCCTCTCCCTTTAAGTCAGCAAATTCCAACGCCTTTTGATACAAAACTTTTGTCTGTACAGGATTGACTTGAAAAAAAGAAAGCGGGGAGATTTCAAACTCAAAATGGTCAATCTTATCTACAATACATTCTTTTCCCCAAACTACAATATTTTTTTGTCCCAATATCACATTTGTTTTTTGCTGATTGACATTTAACACAACACTTGTCATACCCTTTATTTGCTGCAACTGTTCCACAATGGTATCACAATGGGGCAATTTTTCCCCATTTATTACAAAACAAACCATAACTTGTCCTGTAGAAAAACCTACTTTAATCAAGATATGGCGCAGCAATCCCCTATGGTTTTGTTCATCATAAACAGAAATATGATATTGTTCTACAAATGCCCTTATGATTTCGATTATTTTATCGCTCAGTTCATGCTGCAAAAAGCATTGTTGTGTATCTACAATTCTATGACTTCTTTTCCCATAAAATCCTATTTTTAACTTGCCATTATCACTACCCACAGGAAACTGCACTTTATTGCGGTATCTCCAGCAATCGCTTATACCCAATGTAGGCAACACCTCAACATTTTCTATTTGTGCTATCTTTTGAAGGGCATTTTTTACTTTTTTTGTCTTATATTGAAGCTGTCCCTCATAGGACAGATGTTGCAACTGACAACCTCCACACTTTGCTGCAACCGCACATAGTGGTGTGACTCTTTGCGGGGAAGCTTTTAACACTTTTTGTAATTTACCATAGGCAAATCTTTTTTTGACTTTTACAATTAAAACTTCTATTTCTTCTTGAGGCAATGCACCCTCTACAAACACAGCAAAACCCTCTATTTTACCTATGCCCTCACCCTCACTGCCTAAGTCATCTATTGTCATCACATAAGATTTATTTTTTTCTACAGGCACATTTTCCAGCACTGTTTTTTTACTCATTCCGCTTTCTTCACCTTTCTTTGTTTTGGCATTTCCCAATACGGACAAACTGTCCCTTTACATACGCAATATCTACAGCCTGCAACGCTACAATTTGCCTTTCCTTGCCCTGTATGGAGCATTTGACGCATACGAGCAAGCGTCCTACGCACTTCTCGCCGAATGGCTATGGTATTTCTAATGTCAAACATATAATCTTTATAGACCAATCTACCATATTTTGGACGCACGCCATATACATCTTCAATTAGCAAAAAATAGGTAGCAAGTTGCATTCTATCCCCTGCATGGGGAAATTTATCTTCTTTAATCATTCCGCTTTTCAGTTCTACAGGTACAATCGCATTGCCCAACCTTTTCTGAAAAATATAATCTGGTTTTCCTTGTATATCATATTTTTTAGAATATAACAGCTTTCCAAAATCTTTATCCCTTTTATTTCCTTTTTGGTCAGCATATATCAATTTATATCCCAAAAAACCTTGTCTTTTTTTTCTTTTTCGCAATATCCAACACTGGTCTCTTAGCCACAAAAACAACAGTAGCACAAAAGGCACATAGGAAAAAAGCCAATCTATCTCTTTTATAGATTCCCAAAAAAGAACCATATTACAATCCCGTCCTTATTATATTAAAAAAATAAACAAACAAATGATTACTAGTATCACTGTTCCTATGACACAAGCCATAAATATTTTTTGTTGTCTTCTGTAATTTTGATACTCTTGGGCATGATAAGCACGCCCCCTCGCAAAATGGGATTCTCTTGTCTTTGCTGCTGACATTGTTTTTTTTGTGCTTGCCTTTTTTGTTGGTTGCTGTTGTTTCATTTTTGGCTCTGCTTTTTTTGTTTTTGACATCTCAAACAACTTACTTCTACCATAATATCTTTCGTAATACCATTGATAAGGACAATATGTATAACGATTGACTTCTGAAGCAGAGATGGTTGTCCTATCCCATTTTAGTTTCATTTATAGAATCATTCCTTTAATAGTTCGATTTTCTAATGTTTCTTTGCAACATTTTTTGATAGCCTACCCAATTTCCTTGATTACTATTATTATCAATCATTTCTTCTATTACTTTTGATTTTGCATCTAAATTATCCGCACAGTGCAATATAAATGCCTCTATGGTTTTTGGCAATTTAGGTGAACCATATTCATATTCCCCATGATGAGAAATCATACAATGTTTTAACAAGTTTTCCAATGTTTTTGGAAATCCCTCTATTTTTTCAGCGGTGTCTTTTATCAATTCTGAACCTATCATCAAATGCCCTAGAAGTTGTCCCTCATCTGTATAGTCATTTTCTGGAAACTGTGAAAGCTCCATAATTTTACCAACATCATGAATCATTGCTGATGCAATTAAAATATCTCTATTGACATATTTATATCTTGGCGCTACAAAATCGCAGATTTCTGTTACAGAAAGAGTATGTTCTAATAGTCCGCCCATATAGCTATGATGTACGCTTTTTGCTGCCGAATGTGTTTTTAAACACTTACTTATAACAGGGTGTTTATAAAAGATATACTCTAACATTTTTTTAATATAGGGACTTTCTATTGTTTTGATATATGACATCAATTTTTGATACATTTCTTCTACATTTTTTTCTGTACAGGGGATATAATCCGCTGGGTCATATTCTCCCTCCATACTTCTTCTGATTCTTTTGACATTGAGTTGTATGTCATTGTTATATACTACTACAGTTGCATCTATTTTGATAAACTCGTTTTCCTCAAAGGTTTTTATGTCATTTGTCATTTCCCATACTTTTGCGTCTACCATTCCTGTCCTATCTTGTAGCTTTAATGACAAATAGGTTTTACCTGCTCTGGATTTTAAAGACTGCCTGCTTTTGCAAAGATAATGCCCAATTACTGATTCGCCTTCTCTTAATTCGTTAATATACCTCATTATTTCCTCCTAAAGTTTTATCTTAGTCACGTATAGACTTGTTTTTACAATTATTACCAACAAAACATATATTCTTGTTTATTATACTCTATTTTATGACATATTGCAAAAACAAAAACCGCTTTTTAGTAGTATATTCCAAAAATAGTAAAAATATTTATATTTATATACAATCATTGATAAAACTGATATAAAATATTTTTGTAATAAAAAAAGAGTCACGACATATCAAATATATTTCGTGAACTCCTTTTAT
>CAMXTM010000283.1 GCA_947246775.1 uncultured Clostridium sp.
CACCAACAGGAGGAGGAACACTAGGTTGTGTGGGAACTGAAGGCATACTTGGCATACTTCCAGAAAACATTTTTTTCACCTTTAGACCACCATAAGCTAACAGTCCAGCAGAAAGCCAACTTCCACCTGTAGCCTGTTCTCCACCAGGCAATATTTTAGAAGCATTGATTACTACTTCTTTTGCTTTTTCTTTTACTCCTTCCCATATCTTGCTACCGTCAAAACCATTGATAAAACCCTCTGCAAAATTTTTACCAATATCAAAACCACTATCTGCTGCTTCTCCCAAATCAATCCCTAACAGTGCAGAAATGCCTGCTGTTAATGCAGAACTAATGCCATAACCTATCTTATTTGCTACATCGCAAGCCCATACTTTGCCTTTACTGCTCCACCATGCGCTAAATGGTTCTGCTACGATTTTATCCCATGCAATACTGATTTTTTCAGATAAATCTGCATTTTGCCACTGTTTACTACTTTTCAATTCTTTTATTGTGCTTTCTATTTTTTCTACTCTGTATTGGAATTTTTCTGCTGCTTTTGTGAGTTTTTGTCCGAAAGAAAGTGTTAACTCTTTACTCCACTGTAAAAATTTTCTTGCACTTGGCTGAAATTTATCCATAAAGTCTAATTGTACACTTTCTACAGCACTCTGTAATGCTTTCACATCACCATAAATATTATCATTCATAATATCAGCCATTTCATCTAATGCATTTTTGGAGTTTGCTACTTTATCTTTTAATTCGTCATATTCTCCACTAACACCAGACAACAGATGTTGTAAATCACTTAACCTTGTTTTACCACCTATTGCACTGTAATAGTATGCTTTTTGTTTATCATCTAAATCTTTGGTTTTATCATACAGTTCTTTTAAGGTATTGGCATAGCCTTTAAAATTGCCTTGAGAATCATAGGCACTCAATCCTAATTTTTCCATAGCCTGTCCAGCCTGTCCTGCACCTGTTGTCAAATTGACAAATACAGAATTTAAAGCATTTCCTGCTTCACTACCTTTTACACCTCTGTTTGCTAATACACCAATTAAGGCACTTGCTTCATCGTGTTCAATACCATTATTTTTTACAGTACCACCAAATTCCAAAAATGCCTCCATCATAGCATCAATATTAGTATTAGAACTAGAAGCTGTTTTTGCAACTTTATCTAAATATCCTTGTAGGTCTCCTGTACCAATGCCTAAACTACTCATACTGTCTGTTACAAGGTCACTTGTTCTGCCTAAATCTAAATTGCCTGCTTCTGATAATCTCAATACTGGTTTGATTGCTTCTTTCATCTGGTCTTTATCCCAACCTGCTAATGCCATATATCCTAAGGCGTCAGCTGCTTCACTTGCAGACTTTGTTGTGGTTTTTCCCATTTCTCTAGCTGTTTTGGTTAGCTCTGCCATATCCTCTGCATTTGCACCACTTAATCCTTTTACATTGCTGATACTTTTTTCAAAATTTT
The DNA here is from genome assembly GCA_947246775.1 of uncultured Clostridium sp. Lineage (GTDB taxonomy): Bacteria > Bacillota > Clostridia > Lachnospirales > Anaerotignaceae > Coprocola. The sequence goes on from CAMXTM010000283.1 coordinate 1,480, forward strand.
GATAGGTCTGAAACGTATTTGCTGCTCCTACTGATACTCCTAACATCACACCAGCCTGCATAATCGGATTTTTGAGCATATTTAATATTCCCTTTAGTGGTGCAGTTGCCTTATCTAATACTTTAACAGAAATATTCCATGTCTTTCTACCTAAGCTAGAAACTGTTTTTGATATTTTTTCAATTGCTTGTGTTGCCTTGTCTTTTACACTTAAAGCGACTTCACTTTTTTTCATTTTTGCTATTCGCTTTTGCATTTTTTCAATGCTCTCGCCTAGCTTATCTACACCTTTTTTTACTTTTTCTACTCCTGCACTTGTTTGGTCTTGTAATCTTGCTGCAATATCAATTACTACAGTTTGTGCCAAATTCACCACCTCACTTTATGATATTTATATCCAGCCATTGTTTCTATCTGCTTCAGCAAAATAACTAGGTGGTACAATTGCTGTATTTCCTTTTGTCAGCTCTGCAAATCCATTGCTAGAAGCGTCTGCCATATCTTTATATTTACTCTCTGGAAAACTTTCTAGTTGTGATAAGTAGCTTTCTGTCCAATCTGTAAGCAGCACAAACACATTCCCCTTTTCTGTTCCTTGCAGTCCTATCCACTGTGCAGAAAAAGGTTCTGCTCTGGTTTCTTTACTGCCTGATTCTCTTACCACAGATACAGAAAAGCCAGAAAGCAATTTGATGTACTGCTCGGCTTGGTCTTTTCCTGCTTGTCCAGGGTCTTGTGACAATCTTATTTTGACATTTTTATATTTTGCTTTATCTGCTTTTGCTGTATTTAATACAGTTTGTCTTACTTCACTTGCGTTCATTCTTCTGTTAATAACATCTGCTATGAGGTAACTGCCGTTTTTTCTTTTTCCAATCAATACTCCTGCCGTATAAGCTGCTCCACTTTCTGTATTTTTTCTATCTTCTGTTGCTGCAAAATCCCATGCCCGTACCCACTGTTTGACATCCTTTGGAACTTCCTCTATCAAATTGACTTTATTTCTAGGAAAATATAATCCTGCTGCTGGTTTGATTTTCCAGTTGCCATATAATAGTCTTTCTCGCTCCACAATAGAAAGTGCCTTTAAATTTGCCATATAACTAGGGTCTTTTTCCATGAGTATTTTATTATCTTGTAGGGTACTTGCGATAAAGGTAACAGACCTTGGTTCTGCTTTTTCTTCCTCTGTTGTTAAATTAAACTGCTGCCAAAGCTCCTCTTTGATATTTGCCCAATAAAGGGTGTCATCACGCCGAATAAACCATCTTAAAACACCACTTCTTTCTGCTATGGGATAGCCCGTATTTTCGTCCCACCACCACGCTATAAACTCGGCAAGCCAGCTTTCACTGTCTGGATTGCAAGTAGCGCGCACGTAGGGCTTTACGCCGCAAGTGGAGCGGTTTCTGGAAAGCATATAGAAAAACTGTTTTTTACTAAAATGTGTTAGTTCATCAAAAAGCAACAGTGGTATTTGAGAACCTTGCCATTTTAAGACATCTTTTTCTAACTCCATATAACTAAAGGTTACTTTCATACCACTGGGAAATCGCCATACAGACACTGGATTTTTGACTGCTTTTCCTCCACAATAGGGATAAATATTGCAAGCAGTATCCCAAAGTCCTCCTTCTGCAAATATCTGATTGTTGTTTTTACGGAATATCACTGCTCCAAACTTTCCATTGTTGATATAATGTAAAGGCTCTAAAAGCAAAGCAAACGTTTTACCTCCTCCTGCTGCACCACCATAAATACAGATGTCAGCATTGCAAGATAAAAATTTTTCTTGTGCTCCTTTTTGTGGTCTGATTTCCATTTTATTCTCTCCCATTACTTGGCAAATAAATATTAACGGTTTGCTCTGCTTGCTGCTCTTTTTCGTTTTTATTGATTACTCCAAATTTAAAAAGCATTTCCAAACACTTTATTTTTTGTTTTTTTGCTTTTTCTATTTCATTGTTGTATCGCAATATCAAGTCATGTACTGCTA
>CAMXTM010000284.1 GCA_947246775.1 uncultured Clostridium sp.
GGGCAAAAATAAGAGCTGGAGAGCATAAAGATATGGTTGGTATAGAAAAACTGGATAAAGTAATTAATATTGACCAGTCGCCTATAGGAAGAACGCCAAGAAGTAACCCTGCAACATATACAGGACTTTTTGATATGATAAGAGATTTGTTTGCACAAACGACAGAAGCAAAATTAAGAGGATATCAAAAGGGAAGATTTAGTTTTAATGTAAAAGGAGGAAGATGTGAGGCTTGTGCAGGAGATGGTATACTAAAAATAGAGATGCATTTTTTGCCAGATGTGTATGTGCCATGTGATGTTTGTCATGGAAAAAGGTATAATAGAGAAACATTAGAAGTACATTATAAGGGGAAAACAATTTCTGATGTTTTGGATATGACAGTAGAAGAAGCACTTGTATTTTTTGAAAATATACCAAAAATAAAAAATAAATTGCAAACATTGTATGATGTGGGGCTAAGCTATGTGCAATTAGGGCAGTCATCGACAACACTTTCGGGAGGAGAAGCACAAAGAGTAAAATTAGCAACAGAACTGAGTAAAAAAAGTACAGGGAAAACAATGTATATATTAGATGAACCCACTACAGGATTGCATACGGCTGATGTACATAAATTAGTGCATATTATACAAAGACTAACAGAAAATGGGAATACAGTTGTTGTAATAGAACATAATTTAGATGTTATTAAGACAGCAGATTATATTATTGATTTAGGACCAGAAGGTGGAAATTGTGGAGGTATGGTAGTTGCAATGGGAACACCAGAAGAAATTTGCGATGTAGAAGCATCTTATACAGCAAAATATTTAAAAAAAGTTTTAAAAAGATAATAAATTTGTTATAATATTAATTTGTCGAAAAATAAAACCACTAAAAATAAATAAATATGTTTTTAAGTTGATAAATCAGAATATTATTTAAAAAATTTTTGCACAAAAAAGTAGAAAAAAATGTTGTATTTTTTTAGGTATTGACAAAACCAAAACAAGATTGTACCATATAATTAGCTAGGTTTAGTAGATTTTGGAGGATTCAAATGACAAAAGATAGAGATGCGGTACAACGATTTATGCAGACGCAAAAAGAAGTGTTAGATTTTTTTCGATGTGAAGGAGAATTTTTTATAAAACCGCTCATGGATTATGAATGGACAATTCGTAGTACAGAAGATTTTTATTTCCTTTCTTATTGGATAAAACCAAACAAAAAAATAAATGCAGTCATTGTAAAAAGGAATGGTGTACCTATGGTTTACAAAAGAAAGGAGTATACAATGGTTGTTGCCATTGACTGTGTAAAAATAGCTTTTGTCTTTGGTAACAGTAAGCGAGTTGATGAGTAAAAAACGAATGAGAGTTTTGAATATTCCGTCATATTCCAAAATAATAAAGCAGTATTTAAAAATATTATTTTCGCCTTAAATAAAAAGTCTTGCACTGCTTTATGAGTGTGAGACTTTTTTGATATTAGGTAATATATTTTGGTCATGTCAGTTTTTAATACTGCATATTTTTACAGCAATGGACAAAAAATAGATATAGCTTCACATAAAAATGTAAGGGAGGCTGTACTATGTTGTGCATTGGTATATTGGGGGAGAATTTAAAACAACAAACAATGGAGCAAATAGTATATTTTGTAAAACAATATGGTAAAAAGTATGAATGTTTTTGTGGAACAAATAAAGAAAAAGAATTTGAAGAGGCATATCAAAGTGCTTTAAAACAACAGAATTCATTTTTTTTAGTACCAGTTCATTCAAAAACGATAAAATATTGTAAAAGTAGGAATTTATCATTTTCTATTTTTGTCCATTTGGGAAATACAAAAAACTACGAATATACAAAAGAAGATATTGCTTGTTTAGTGAATCATACAATATTGGTAGTAAATACAGATGATAGAAGAATTTTTCCTTTAAAATTGAGAGCAGGGAATAAACTAATCACTTGTGGATTAAATCATAGAGCAAGTGTAACCTTGTCCAGCTATTTAGAGCCTATGCAGGAGGAAAAAGGTAGTAAAATACAGTGCTGTATACAGAGAGAAATATCTACTATTTCAGGAAAAGTTTTTGAGCCACAAGAATTTTCAATTTCTATGAAGCAAGGACAAAAAAGCGTTTCTGGGGCATTGGCAGCTATTACAGCATTGATTGCTGCTGATGTAGAAATTGGTGATATTTAAAAAGAATAGTGTTTTTTATAGTATAGCGAATGTATAGATAGAATAAAGTGATTCTAAATATAAGACCAATAGAATATGATACTATACAGAATAGAAAAAAGGAACCGTTTGTTATTTCTAAAAAATTACAAAATATAACAAATTAAAAAAAGAAAACGGTCTAATAAACAATGAGGGGAGATTTGGATATGCAGACAGAAAGATTGTTAGAAAATAATAGTATTTATATTGCAGGCAAAGTAATAGAAGAATGTAAATTTAGTCATGAAGTGTATGGAGAGGGATTTTATTTATTTAAAATTGCTTCAGAGAGATTGAGTGATAATGAAGATATATTGCCTATCACAATATCAGAAAGGCTAATTGACAAAGAAATTTTAAAATTAGGAACAAAAGTAGAAGTAATAGGACAGCTAAGAAGTTATAATAATTATGGCAGTAAAAAAAATAAATTAGTTTTAACGATATTTGCAAGAGAAATTAATTTAATAGAAGAAGATACAGAACAAAATCCAAACCAAATATTTTTAAATGGATTTATTTGTAAGCCACCTGTTTATAGGAAGACACCATTTGGTAGAGAAATTTCTGATATATTGGTAGCAGTAAATAGGGCATATAATAAATCGGATTATATACCATGTATTGCATGGGGAAGGAATGCAAGATATTTGTCTAACTTGTCTGTTGGAGAAAATATAAAACTATGGGGAAGAATGCAAAGTAGAAAATATCAAAAAAAGACAGGAGATGAGGTAGAGGAAAGAACAGCTTATGAAGTATCAATATCAAAAATAGAAGTAGCATCTGATAGAAAAGAGAAAGAAAAAATGATGGGAAATAATTCATTTTAAACTTCAATGATTGACATTTGTGTAAAAGTTTAGTATCATAACAAAAATGATATTAAAAATGATAGGGGGTTTTTAAAATGAAAGCAAACATAAATATAGAATTTTATGGAAAACAAATTGCAGCAAAAGACTTAGAAGAAGAGGCAAAGTTGATATGGAAAGAAGCTGGTAAAAAAATTAAGGATATGAGAGAATTAGATTTATATTATAAACCAGAAGAAGGTACTTGCTATTATGTAGTAAATGGTACAGAAAAGGGAAGTTTCCATGTAGAAGCAAAATAAAAAAAATAAGCAGGCTTCGTCCTGCTTTTGTATTTTTGGTATATGGGAAGAAGTAATAAATTATTAAAAATATAGAAAAATGTGAGTATAGGTACTCAAAGATACCTAAAATCCAA
>CAMXTM010000285.1 GCA_947246775.1 uncultured Clostridium sp.
CATTTATTGAAGTTTAATGATGAAAGGCAAATATTGAAAAAAGCATATTTTGAATATACAGAATTAAAAAAGAATAAAGATTTTATAAGAAAAAAGATGTTCAGAGGATATAGATAAATCATTTGCTACCAAAAGTAAACGATTTACTGACATCTGTTAAAATAAAAAAGAAAGAGGGAATTATGATGAAAAAATATTTAGAAAACAACACCTCTCTGGAGGACATAAAAGAAGCCATTCGTGGTATTCAAAAGAGAGAGGATAAAAGAGGTTTGTATATTTTTATTGCGATTGTAACAGCAATATTAGTAGCAACACTTATTGCAGTTGTTTATGTACTCAAAAATAAAATGAATGATGAAGATGATTTTGATGAAGATTGGGATACAGATTGGGACGATTTCGATGAAGATGATTGCTGCTGTACAGACAAAGATGTTGATACTTCTGTAAAAGTAGAAAAACTTTAATAAAAATAAAAAAACGGGCGAAAAGCCCTGTTTTTTTATCATAAAAATAATAACAATAAATAATAGGAATAATAATTGTAGAAAACAGAATTTATTTTCAAAACCAAAACAAATTAACAACAATAACATTTATTTACAATAATAATATTATGTAAATAAATGTGCAAAAAATAAAATATCCCACAATAAAAAAGGGGATATTTTAACTATCTTATAAAATATCATTTTTTTGTTTATCCAATATTTCTAAAAAATGACCTGTTGCAGGAATCTGCTCAGTACGATAAAATTCTACATCATCAGAATCAAACATTTCTTTCTCAAAAACAGCAGTTACAAGACTGTTCTTTTTTAACTTATAAACCTGTACACCAGTTGCATTTTTTGAAGCCGTTAAGGGAAGTAATGAAGTATGAAAAAGCAATGCTTTATCTGTGTCTCTTAACAATAAAAAGTCTGTATCTTGTTCTAATTTTTTCATAAAAATAATATTCGCCTTTTTAGAATAGGCATTTATAATTTTTTTTCTATTAGTTTTTGTAGCATAGCTAGAAAGTTGTACTTTTGCCACTTTTCCATTATCAAATACAAACACCATAAAACCAGCATAGTCATATGTTGTTGCCATATATATTATTTTTTCATCTTGCTCCATTCCTAAAAGATTAAAGAGATACTCACCAAACGAGCTTGCTTTTGTATCTGTGACATCATTTGCTTTTAATTTATACAAATTTTGTTTATCTGAAAATAACAAAATATCTGCTTTATTTGTTGTTTCAATTTCAAAAATAATTTTGTCATCTTCTTTTAATTTCTGTTCACCAGCAGAACGTAGTGACACAAGAGATATTTTTTTAAAGTAATTTTGTTCTGTTAAAAATAGTCGTATTCCATAGTCTTCTATCAATGCTTGTTCTGGAATATCTTCTATTTCTTCTTCTGCAATAATATCTGTTTTTCTATCTTTACCATATTTTTTAGAAACCTGTTTTAGTTGTGCAATAATAATCTCTTTGATTTTTTGTTCACTGTTTAAAGTTTCTTTTAGTTGTTCTATTTCCTTTTTTAAATTATCTAATTCTTCCACTCTTTTTAAGATATATTCTTTGTTGATATTTCGTAACTTCATTTCTGCAATATATTCACTTTGCTTTTCATCAATCGAAAAGCCCTGCATAAGATTTGGTACAACCATTTCTTCTTTTTCTGTATGACGAATAATAGAAACTGCCTTATCAATATCCATCAATATTTTAGAAAGCCCTTCTAAAAGATGATATTTTTCAGACTTTTTAGAAATATCAAATTCTAATTGACGTTTAATAGAATTGATTCTAAATTCTATCCAGTATTTTAATATAGAGCGAACACCCAAAGTCATAGGTTTGCTATCTATTAGTATATTAAAATTACAATTAAATGTATCAGAAAGAGGTGTCATTTGATAAAGGCGATGCATAAGCAAATGTGCTTTGGTATTTCTTTTAATATCAATTGCAATTTTTAAGCCATTTAAGTCTGTTTCATCACGCACATCTGTAATATCTCTTATTTTTCCAGATTTTACAAGCGCAAATATTTTATCCATAATTGCTTCAATATTTGTTGTATAAGGAATTTCATATATCTCAATACAATTATTTTTTTCATCATAACGATATTTTGCACGAACTTTTACATTACCTCGTCCTGTTTCATAAATACGTTTTAATTCATTTTCATTATATATCAGCTCGCCACCAGTAGGAAAATCAGGTGCTTTTAATGTTGATAATATATCAGCATTTTCATTTTTAAGAAGTTGTATTGTGGTTTTGCAAACTTCTTTTAAATTAAAACTACAAATAGAACTTGCCATACCAACTGCAATCCCCAAATTAGGATTGACAAGTATATTGGGAAAAGTAGTAGGCAATAAAAGAGGTTCTTTCATAGAACCATCATAATTATCTACAAATGTAACTGTATTTTTATCAATATCAGCAAAGATTTCTTGACAAACAGAAGAAAGTTTTACTTCTGTATAACGTGGGGCAGCATATGCCATATCACGAGAATATTGTTTACCAAAATTGCCTTTAGAATCTACAAAGGGGAGCAACAATGCACCATTTCCCTCTGTTAATCTTACAAGTGTCTCATAAATAGCACCATCTCCATGAGGATTTAATTTCATTGTTTGTCCTACTACATTAGAAGATTTTGTCCTATCTCCTTTTAGTAAATTCATTTTAAACATGGTATAAAGCAGTTTTCTATGGGAGGGCTTAAAGCCATCAATTTCTGGAATCGCACGAGAAACAATAACACTCATGGCATAGGGCATATAATTCCATTCTAATGTATCTGTTATTTTTTGTTCTTCTATAAAATATTCTTTAGGCGCTTCTATTGTTTTTTTCTTTTTGGGCATTTTTTTATCACTCCTTTCAAAACAAAATTTAACTCAAATCACTTAAATCTAAATAACGATAGCCTTCTGTTTCTATAAACTCTTTTCTTCCCTTTAAATTTTCACCCAATAGCAATTCAAATTTTTCTTGTGTCTTTTCTACTTCATCTTCAGAAACAAGTATCAATCTTCTTGTCTCTGGATTCATAGTTGTTTCCCACATCATTTCAGGTTGATTTTCGCCAAGTCCCTTAGAACGATTGATTTTATATTTTTTATTTTTTAATTTTGCTGTTATTGTATTTTTTTCGTTGTCAGAGTAAGCAAAGTAAGTATCTTTTCCACAAATAATTTCGTAAAGAGGAGACTCTGCAATAAATACTTTTTTCTCTTTAATCAATGTAGGCACAAGACGATAAAGCATAGTTAGTATGAGTGTCCTAATTTGAAAACCATCTACGTCAGCATCTGTACATATTATAATTTTACTCCAGCGAAGTTGTCCTAAATCAAAAGAATTAATGTTAGAATTGTATTTTGATTTGATTTCTACACCACAACCTAATACTTTTAAC
>CAMXTM010000286.1 GCA_947246775.1 uncultured Clostridium sp.
TTCATTTGTGATTTTAATATAAGGATAAGATTTATCATCTTTTAAAAGTATATTATAAAATGGTTTATATTTTTTGATTAAATTACATTCTAACAGTAGCGCTTCCATTTCAGTATCTGTTATAATATACTCAAACTCTTTTATATGTTGTACCATTGTTTGTACTTTTAGTGTATGGTTTTTATTGTTTTGAAAATATTGTCTGACACGATTTTTTAAATTGATTGCCTTTCCAACATATATAATTTGTTCTTTTTCATCTTTCATTAGATATACGCCTGGTTTTTGAGGAATCTTTTTCAATTCTTGCTCAATATCAAACATTTTTACTTTACACTCCTTAAAAATTTATTAAGTATTTTTACAATATCATGACAAAAATCATTTTTTCGCTATAATGAAAGGATACCATAAAATTTAAACAAACGAAAGGATAGTATTTCATGAAAAAAAATTTACAGAAAAAAGCACCTCTTTTTTTTAAAATATTAGGCTCAGCAGGTATACTAGATTGCTTATCCATATCATTGGTTTCTAATTTTAATTTTGGCACACTTTTTCCCGGTGGTCTTGGTTGTATTTTTTTGATTTATGGCTGTTTTTATCAAAAATTAAATCATTGGGGAACTTCTGGCTTTGGTAAGTTCTTTATGAAAACAGCAAAAATAGGGTTTTCCTTTTTCTTTATTAGTTTTTTTATTATTTCATCTATTGTAATACAAAATGGTGCTAAAAATCCTGATAAAAATGCAGATGCTATTATTGTACTGGGTGCTGCACTTCATGGCTGGACAGTCAGCCCTGCTCTCGCTCAACGCCTCAATACCGCAAAACAATATTGGGATAACAATGATGTATCTTATATTGTTGTGACAGGCTCTCAAGGGCCTCAAGAAGATAGGACAGAGGCAGAGGCTATGAAAGAATATCTTGTAACCAAAGGTGTTCCTGCTGATGTTATCTTAATAGAAGACAAAGCACACAACACCAGACAAAATTTTGAATATTCTAAAAAAATATTAGATGCTATCTATCAAAATAATGATTATCGTATTGTCTATGTGACAAACCATTTTCATACATTCCGTGCTGGACTCCTTGCAGAAAAAATTGGTTTTGATGCACAGGGTTTAGGCGCTCCTGTTTCATTTTATATGCTTCCCAACTATTATATCAGAGAATATTTTTCTGTTATAAAATATTTTTTACTGGACAGTCACACATAATACCAAAAATATAAAAAAGGATATTCCTTTTTAAATTGGAATATCCTTTCCTTATCAAAATATTAGCCTATACCACCATAGATAATACTTAATATTACAACAATCGCAGCTAAAAATACATAAAAATACTTTGCTATCCAGAAAAATCTATCACTAAGTGGTTTTTCTCTGCCTGTATTTAATTCTTTTGCAATTTTTTCTTTTCCTAATACCCAATAAATCATAATAGAACCTAATACTGCTCCAATAGGTACAACATAAATTGTAATCATATCCATCCATTGTCCCATATATGGCTCATATTCTAAAAATACACCAACAGCAAATACCAACAACCCTATCAATATGACAGAATGTTTTCTTTTTAAAGCTGTTCTACTTTGTACTGCCTCGCTACAAACTTCAAACATATTAATAAGGGAAGTAATTCCTGCAAACAATACTGATGCAAAGAAAAATGTTCCAAAAAGTTGCCCCATAGGCATTTTAGAAAATATTTTTGGTATTGTAATAAACATAAGTGGAGGACCAGAAGCTGGGTCCATACCAAAAGCAAATACTGCTGGAATAATGGCAAAACCTGCAAGCATTGCCGCACAAGTATCTAATACAGATGTCATAATTGCAGAATGTACTATATCTTCTTTTTTATCTAAATAACTGCCATATATAATCATACCAGAACCTGTAATAGACAAGGAAAAAAATGCTTGTCCCATTGCCATAATCCATGTTTCAGGCTTTAACAAATATTCCCATCTTGGAATCAAAAGATATTTATATCCTTCTACTGCACCTGGTAAAAATGCAACCCTTACTGCTAATATAATAAATAAAATATAAAATGCTGGCATCATAACTTTACTTACTTTTTCAATACCAGTAATAATACCTGTCATCAAAGCAATCACTGCAATCAATATAACAATAATATGCCAAGGAACACTACCAAAAGTACCTGTAATTTGTCCAAAATATTCAGAAGACTCTATCGCTAGCATTTCTCCTGTAACAGAACCAAATAAAAAACGTAATACCCAGCCAACAATAATTGCATAACCAATTGCAATACCAAGAGAACCAACTAAAGGAATTGCTCCTAATACAGCTCCTCCCTTTTTTCCTCTTGATTTCATAGCATATTCATAAGAACCAATAGGACCTGTACCTGTTAATCGCCCAAAGGCAAATTCTCCAGAAAGTCCTACTGCTCCAAATAATGCAATAAAAAAAAATATATGGCAATAAAAATGCTGCACCGCCATATGCTCCAAGCCGATAAGGAAACATCCATATATTCCCCATACCAACCGCTGACCCAACAGAAGCTAATACAAAACCTAGCCTGTTTGTAAATGTTGTGTTTGTTACTTCTTTCATTTTTTCACCTCTACTCCTTTATTTTTGCTTACAAAATAATCATTATTATGACAAACACTTTTGCCATTTAAAGTGTCACACTGTAAAGCGTATAAGTATTGTATCCCTTTTTTTATATTCGTGCAATGTGAAAAATAACCTATTTTATATAAAAATTTTATATTATTTTACTTAAAAAAGTCAATATTGCACAAAAAATCAGTTATAAATATCTATTTAGTAAAATACCATGCATCATGCATGGTATTTATTTGTGAAAATTGCCTATAACACAAAAATGGCGAAGAATATAAAATTCTTCGTCATACCTATCAATTATTTTTACTATTTCTACAAATGATAGAATTTTTAAAACATTTTAAAATATTCAATAATTTTTTAATTTTTCTTTTTCTTTGCTCTTTTACTATTTTTCTAGCACAATATAACGCCTTTTCTTCTCCCTGCTCAGCCAAAATATGCAACAATTTTTCAAGAAGTTTTTGTGATGAGGGATATATTACATGATATGATTTACTTCTTTCATAATACATCAAAGGATTTTTCTGTGTATAATTTTCTCCTTGATATATTTTAGAAGCTGCAATTCTATCTAAAAACATTTCTATCACATAGTTTACAGGCATTTTCATTCCTATAAAAACAGGGTTATCTTTTCCGCTATAGTCTAGCCAATATTCAAAATGATGCTTATTTCTCCCTTTATGGTGAAGCCATGCTGAAGAATATCCTTTTTTCTCCTTTTCTGCATTATTAGGGCTTCTTGTACCCTGATAATATTTTGCTCCTACTAAAAACTCTGTAGGACTATATTTAGACAAATCA
>CAMXTM010000287.1 GCA_947246775.1 uncultured Clostridium sp.
CTGAAATGGCGAATGTACATCGTTCAACTGTGGACAAAGTATTACATAATCGTCCGGGAGTAAGTGACCCAGTAAGAAAAAGAGTACAAAAAATTATTGATGAATGTAATTACCATATAAATCCTGTTGGAAAAGCACTAAAAATGCAAAACAAAAAATTACATATTAAAGTGATTCTTTTAAATGTAGATGCTTGTACTTTTCTAAAGAGTGGAATTGAAAAAGAATTAAATAACTATCGTTTTTTCCAAATAGAAATAGAATATATTATTATTTCTTATTCAGAAGTGGAACAGCAAATACAAACCTTACAACTTTGCATAGAACAACAAATAGATGGTATTATATTAAATCCCATTAATGTTCCAGAAGTTGCACAAAAAATTAACGAATGTAAACAAAATAATATACCAGTAATTACAGTAAATACAGATATTAAAGGCAGTCAGAGGCTTTGTTTTGTAGGTCAAGATGGTTGGAAGGCAGGACGTGTAGCAGGAAGGCTAATGGGCGAATTTTTGCAAGGAAAGGGCAATGTTATTATTTTTACAAGCGATGGTGACAATCATCAAACTTTTCCATTTGGAACACGTGAAGAAGGATTTCGTAAAATCATTTCAGAAATGTATCCTAATTTAACATTAATGTCCAGCATTTATACGCAAGAAAAACCACAAGTCATTCGTAAAGAAATGAGAAAAATTTGTGAAAGCAAATTAGATTTTTCTGGTATATTTATTACTTGTGGTGGAGTGAAAGCAATTGGAGATGTACTTGAAGATTATGAATGTCACAATATAAAACTTATATGTTATGAAAATTATCCAGAAATTTTAGAACTTATGGAAAAAAATATTGTAACTGCAACATTAATTACTATAAATTATCTCCATATCTATTCCTCCTCTAGCATTTATATCTATTTCTTCTTTCGCTTAAAGAGTTCGTGTTCTTTGATATCTTCATCATATACTCTTTTAAAACTTTTATCTGTTGATAATTTTAACTTAAATAATATAAATGAATTAAAAATTTTTGTAAATTATTATTAAACAGTAAGCCTAAATAATAGAGGAAAATTTTAGTAATATAATAAGGACTATTGACAACTGTACAAATAATGAAAAAGAAGATGCCATTTTATTATATTATTGAGTTACTCTTGAATTGCTTTATCAATATTTAATAAAGTTTCGAAGCCAGTTGCTTTCTTTTGATGATACAAACGATATACAATATTTGTATCAACTTCAAAATATTCTATTACTTCTTTTACATTATCTGTGTTTCCTTTGTCAATAAGAGCGTTATTTTATCAATTTAATAGTACCTTCACCTTTTTTATATTATTTTATATCAATCAATGCAGAAGCAGTTTGTTCATCTGTAAAAAAGGCATGAAATAAATTTAATGAAAGTGCTACATTAATGATATTTACTTTATTTAATCCTTCTGCAATACCGATTACAGTTCTAGCATTTTTACTTGCTTTTATAATATCTGCCTTGATAAGCATTTTTGTTTTTTCTGTTTCTACTACATTTCCATTTTTATCAAAGTATTTTAAACCAACATCTCCAAGAGCATTTTTTTGTTTTAATTGTTCTATTTCATGTGGTTCTAGTATACCATATTGAGGAACAATAGATGTTTCAAAAACACCTATACCTAACAATATAATATTAGCATGCTCAGCCATTTGTAAAAATTCTTGTGTACGTTCATTTGCCATTAAAGTAAGATATTCTTCTTTTGTACAAACCATAGGAGTATGAAATACTTTTGCAATACCATTTACTTTTTCTGCTAGCTGTATTGTATTATAATTTGGCAATACATTAAGTGTACTACCAAAACTACCTGAAAGAGGAACTAGCTGCACTTCTGGAAAATAAACAGGTGGTATTTTGCTAATCAATCGAGAGACACCATTTCCCCACCCTACCCCTACAACGTCTTTTGCTCTAAGTTCTGAAATAAAATAACTTGCTGCTGCAAAAGCAACATTATCGCTAGAAGGAGAGTCATTTTGTATGACACCTACATATTTTATGTTGTATTTTTTCATAAGAGCCTTTTCCATATCTACATTGTTGTTAAAAGGAGACAGTACTTCTATTTTTACAATACCCAACTCCTCTGCACGAGAAAGTAATTTTGATACCCAAGGTCTGGAAATATTTAATTTTTTAGCGATTTGTTGCTGTGACAATTTTTCTTTGTAGTACAAATTAGATATAAGTACCATTTTATGAAACATCGTATCTGAAGAAATATCTGTTGCCATCATATATACACCCTTTCTAATAATAAAGAATAAGGAACATTTGTTACTCTATTTTTGTCCTATTATAATATAAAAATACAACAAAATCAAGTAAAAAACAGCAATTTTTAACAAAAATAAAATAATGTATTGACATACAAATGTTACACTGATATAATCAAAGTAACAAAAGTAACTTATAGGCACATATGTAACTGTTATATAAAAGGAGGAAAAAACTATGCTTGTCACATCAAAAGAACTATTCCAAAAAGCACAACAACAAAACTTTGCTATTCCAGCACCTAACTTTATTGATTTAGAGTCATTACGCTGGCATATTGAAACCGCAGAAAAATTAAATATGCCATTGATACTAGCATTGGCTGAGGCACATATTGGAGAAAATATCACACTAGAAGATGCTGCCTTAGTAGGCAAAAAATATGCAGAGCAAGCAAAAGTGCCTGTTGTACTTCATTTAGACCATGGTACAACAACAGAAGTTATTAAAAAAGCAATTGACTTAGGTTTTTCATCTGTTATGGTAGATGCTTCACAATATCCTTTTGAAGAAAATGTAAAGAGAACCAAAGAAATTGTAGAGTATGCACATCAAAAAGGCGTTGTAGTAGAAGCAGAAATTGGTTATGTTGGAGCAAATGAAAACTTTGAGGGACATGAGGGAAAAGACTCCCGTTATACAACAGTAGAAGAAGCAAAAAAATTTACAGAGCAAACAAATGTAGATTCTCTTGCAATTTCAATCGGTACAGCACACGGAATTTATAAAGGAACACCAAAAATCAACTTTGAAAGATTAAAAGAAATTAGAGCAGAAGTAGATACACCTTTAGTATTACATGGCGGTTCTTCTTCAGGAGATGATAACTTAAATCGCTGTGCATTAAATGGCATTACAAAAATCAATATTTTTTCAGATTTGTTGGTAGCAGCAAAAAAAGGTATTGATGATAATAAACCAGAAACTTATTTAGGTGTAAAAGAAATGGCAAAAAGAGGTATGCAACAGTGTTTAGAACATTACTATAGTGTATTTGCAACAAAAGAAGTATAAGGAGGAAT
Source organism: uncultured Clostridium sp. (assembly GCA_947246775.1). Classification (GTDB taxonomy): domain Bacteria; phylum Bacillota; class Clostridia; order Lachnospirales; family Anaerotignaceae; genus Coprocola. The sequence goes on from CAMXTM010000287.1 coordinate 3,354, forward strand.
TTATCATGGTATATAAACAACAAATTACAGTACAATCTCATGGCAACACACCAAGTTATATCAATATTACAGA
>CAMXTM010000288.1 GCA_947246775.1 uncultured Clostridium sp.
TAGGCTAATTGTCGATGGACTATAACCTGCCAATCTTGCTACCTGTACCTGTGATAATTTCAATTCGCTCATTACCTCTTTTAGTTTTTGTGCAAATGTCGTCATACACTATCCCTCCTACTTGTTGTATTTTCCCAAAATACCTACCATAATTGAAGTTTGAAACGCTTCGTTAATTGATTTATGCTGTTTTTTTGTTGCTTTTAAATAACCTTCTAATAAGTTTAAGTCATCAAGACTATCTATTTTATCAAGCATTTGTTTTACTGCTCGCAAATTGACTTCCATTAACAATATATCGTTGTGTATATCCTCTAAAAACATTGCTACTATCTTTGCTTCAATCTTTGCTTCATTCATTGTTATAACTCCTCTCGTTTCTATTACTACACTTGCACATCAAATCCTCAATATTATTTGCTACAATATCATATCCATTCTCACGAAGTACAACCTTACAATCTACATGATAGAATTGTTTTAATGCCAAAAATATGGTATCTATAATCGCTTGAAAGCGTTCTATATGTGGGTCATCTGTTAGCATTTCAGCTCGAAAATGATTTATCGTATCAATCAATTTTTTGCCTAATTCTGTTTGAAAGAATTGCTCTTGATTAAATTCTAGCAAGCCTTGTACTTTTATGTGTTCCTTTAAAAACTCACTTACATTATTGCGACATTCTGTTTCATCATATTTACGCTCTATTATATGAACCATTCTATCTATATCAATTAAGGTATTTGTCCATTCTACAGTAAAATCACGTTTTTTTATTACAACTGCGTGTTTATCAATACTTTCAATCCATCTTAAAGTTTTGAAACTTCTTAAAGTTATGCTGCCATCTTTTTCTAAACAAAAACAACGTACCTGCCATTTTTCATTTTCTTTCCAAAACACTAATCTAATGCTATCAGCAATTTTATCAGCTTGAAAAAACACTAATTTTTCTTCTAACAATTCCGATAAAGTAGAATTGTCTAATTCTGCTAAAGTTAATCTTTCCATTTTCTTACCTCCACTATTTTACACATATTCTCTTTCTATCGCTGGCAAAATATTATCCTCTTTGAGTAAGTGATATATCAACAACCTGCCTCTTTGCGTCCACGACAATACTCTAGTAGTATGTTCAACACCACTTTTTGTTATATATCTATGCGTTTTATAACGTGCATACTGGTCGCCCTTTTCTCTTTCGTAGTCCTTGTGCAATAGCCACGCTCCCCCTAGTAAAACGATAAGCCCTTTTTCTGCAAGAAGCTGTTTTAACTCATTTGTTTTAAGAAAATAATCTTTTGCAATTCGGCTGAGTGCAATAGGTTCTTTTTGTTGCGCTACCACATCATAATAGGTCAATCCTTTTTCCCTTTGCTCTTGTATTTGCTTATCCATAACAAATATAGTTTTAATCTCCGTCTTTTCCAGCATTCCACTTTTGAGGTTTTTCGCTAATGCGGCTGCTAATGTGGTTATAACATCTGGGCTTGTCAAAACGTGTTGTAGCATTTCGGGCGTCATATAAGCGCCATGCTTGCGGATAGATTTCAAAATCGCCTTGACCTCTTTTTTAAATTGTTTTGCAATAGGCTTGCGGCTCTGCATTAGGACCTCATATACGCCGTCCTCGGTCAAGAACCATGCTTGTGTTTGATAATTAGAACCGTTCGGAATAATCGTCCGAGTGGTTTTTTCGTCATCATCAACATTATTAAGCATTTTATTAATACTACTTACATCATAATCAATCCATTGTGCTACTTCTTTGGCAAGAAAGAGCGGATTCTCACAATCTCCATATAGCGTTAACTGTTTACCCAGTATTTCCTGTTGTTCTATTACTGCTAATGCATTTGTTTGTTTTGGTTCTACTTCTTTTAGCTCCTGTTGTTCTTCTTGTTCTAATTTCTCTATTACTTGTTCTATTGTCAAATTTGGTCTCATTTCTTCTATAAAATTGCCTATTCTATAGCCTGTATTTTCATACTGCCAACGTACACCCGCTTCTAATTGGGCAACTGTTAAACCTTCTCCTACAAAACCACTATATTCACCATTTAACGCTATCGCTTGAGGGTCTTTTTTCTGAATTTCTTCTAATTCTGTTATATCATTTGGTAAAAGACATTCGTTTGCTTCGCCATCAAGCTCTGTGATAAAATGTGTACTTTTCCAGCTCCGTCCCTCTTTCCAAAATACAACCCATTCAATACCCTCTCGTAATTCTTCTTTATACATTGATACTTGGTCTCTTAATTTTGACATTCGCTTTCCTCCTTTCATAACTCTACAATCTTGGCGAACATAACACCGTTTATTGTTCGCCTATCTTCTTTTTTTAGGCTTACTTCTGCCCCTTTGCTTATGATATAAGTTTCACCATTTATTTTTTTTGGGTTTAAAAAATCCTACAAGTGTTGTTCTTTCTTCATATTTTGTATCAGTATCAATATGAAAAAATTGATTCCCCTCATAATCCACAATAATTGCAACATCTTCTATTTTCACTTTTCCTACCTCCTCTTTTAATATGTGATGATATTCTTTATGCTTACTTTTCTAATTATCAATATATTGTGTTGAATATTTTTTTACATACTATATATTGACATTTTGTTGTATTCTATGTTACAATTCTTATATCACAATCAATAATTGTTACATAGAAAACTGGTGATATTTATGGCTAGTTTTCATCCTCCTTTTGACAAAACTTATACAGAATATTGTTCTTTTGTAGATGATGAACAGACAATTAACTTACATTATAAGTTTGTGCCTATATTGGGGAATCATTTTAGAAATTATAGAGCATTTTCTTTTAAATGTTCAAATGAATCTAAATGTAATATGGGATATAAATGTCCTATATTTTTAAGCCATGAAATAATAAAAAAATAATTTTTTTTGATAGATAGGTTATTATAAAATCCCTATCTATTTTTTTATTAAAAGAAAATAGACAATTCTATACCATATTTATCTTGCAAAATTTTTATTTCTTCTACATAAAAATCTGAAATTCCATTTATTTTATTTGCAACTGCTGTTATTGATATATTTAGTGTATTACCAACATCTAAATAGGTAAGCTCTTTTTCTCTAAGAAAACCTTTTAACTTATTGTACGGCTCGTGAATTTGCTTTTTCACTTTTCCTACCTCCTAACCACTTATATTTTTTGTTACACCGCTTGGACACATTATATTACGCTTTTTTCTTCTTCTATCAATTCATCAACTGTACAGCCTAATGCTTTTGCAATTAGATAACCTGTTTTTAAAGGTAGCGGCTTGAATCCAGTTTCAATATAGCTTATCATAGTCGCTGATACCGCTGCCTTTTTTCCAAGTTCTTCTTGTGTCATTCTTTTTGCAATTCGTCTTAATCTGATATTTTCTCCTATATTCATT
>CAMXTM010000289.1 GCA_947246775.1 uncultured Clostridium sp.
TTCTGGTAGCATAGGAAATGTCATAAAATTCCCTGTGGCACACTCTGTTAATATGATTTTCATTCCACCACCTCATAGGAAAATAGCTGCTCTTTTTCACTTTATAAATTATTTTAGTATTCTAATGCCTTTTTCAACTCTGCACTTTCTTCACAAACTCTTGTAAATGCTTCCTCATAAGTCAATGCACTATCTGATTTCATTAGCTCTTTTATTCTTTGTTCTGCCTGTTGTTTTTTGCTGCCTGCACCTGCTCTATTGCTACCATACTCTTTAAACATTCCACTTACTTCTGTCATAGAAACCATTTCATCTAACATAGTGATATAGTCTTTGTAGGATTCCTCATTTGATTTTTTTAGCTCATATAACTTTGTTGCCAATTCTTCTGTATTTTTTCCACTTACTTCATATTGCTTTGCAATATTTTCAAACTCCTTTAGCTCCAAAGATTTTTTTAGTTTTTCTAATTCTTCTTTTGCTGTTTCCGCTTCTTGTAACGCTTTTTTGACTTCTGGGTGCAATGTGGCTTGTGTTGGCTGCTGTGGCTGTTCTTTTTCCTCCTCTGGTTGTTCCGATTCACTTTTGGCAAAATCATAAACGGTACTATAAAATTCATTTACACTTTTTTGTAACACTTCTTGTTTTTGCTCCGCTGTTTTACTCTCATCTTGCAAAATACTTGTCAAAGAACTGACCATTGACTTTTTCATTTTTTCTTCCTGCGATTCTTCCTGTTGCATGGGGACATTTAACGCTTTGCAAATATCCTCCATAGAAATATTTAACTCTTTACATACATTTTGAATAATACTTGTTTTTAAATCTGACATCTCTTTCTCCTCCATACTCTTTTTTAAACAAATATACGCTCTTTGATTTGCTCCTTGTTTGCATAAATCTACACTATTGACTGATACATTTTTTAGTTTTTTTGCCATGCTTTCTGCTCCTTATATCAATATAAAAAGAGCCATTTAGCTGTGATAACACTCTAAAAAGCTCTTTGCTTGCACTGATTTCTTTACATTTTCTACTTGTGCTGTACCCTCTATAGAAAACATATTGTATTCCCCTTTTTTGATTTTTTCCCATGTACTATCATCTGTTATCTGAAATCCAATCCACCAACCGCAAGGCAAGCTGTCCTCTGGCAATCCCAACGCTTGCAGTTTTTCTTTAGTAAATACAATGCTTTCAATCATTTTGCCTTTTTTTCGCAATTCTGGATTGTGTCTTTCTCCAGTATCCCGAAACTTTAGCACATAGTCATATGCTGTTTTTTCTAGCTCCTCGCCTGTCATACTGTCCCCTTGATAGTCCTCAAGCATATTGCCTTGTTCATCTTCTGCAACATTTGCCCAACCAAATACCTGCTTTTTGTCCTCAACAGATTTTTTTAATTCAAAGTTCATCGTCCATCACTCCCCAATCATCAAAATCTGTCAAATTCAGACGTTCCAAATTTGCTTTTATAAATGGTTTTAATTTTTCTGTAATTTCGTTCATAATTGTACTATTGTGAGACCAAGTTTGTAATATGCCTATATCAGTGTATTTTTCATCACTCGCTTTCACACAAGCCTCTTTATTAGGACATTCTTCACAGCAATACAATCTACTATAGGGCATTCTCATACCTAACATTCTTCCCATAAAAGCATCATGTATAAATTTGTACTCTCTTTTTGATTGCTGCAAAAAATGATAATACTGTTTTGCTTTTTCTGTTTCTTCTTTGGTCATTTCTCTTTTTGCTTTTTCTTTTTTATAATGTTCTAAATATTCTCCATGAGAAGAAAGATATGTTAAAGGATAAGTTTCTTCATAATGCTGTGCAATCATATGCCTTGCCAAACAAAACAACTCTTTTTCTGAAAATGGAATCATTTTTATCTCTCCTTATCTGAAATCAATTTCTACATGAATCTTAATACTAGGGTGTGATTTTTGTATTTGTGCAAAGAAATCTGTCTATTTTTCCAATACTGTAGTATATTCTTCAATGGATAACCTATTTGGATTTACCTTAAAATCAATAGAAACATTCTTTTCTGTTATATCTCTTACTATATATATTTTTTCTGGTTCTACTATTTTTTTAGGGTCTAGCATATTATTTCTCCTCCTTTTTATAATATCTAGGTGCTATTTCTTCTGGCTCTGCAACTTCCTCATACCCCATAGCACACCTACAACTTGTATGAAAAGGTGGGAAAAGCACTTTTCCCCACTGTGTTTCAAAGTAATCATCTATGTCTACTTCTTGCCCCTCAACATCTTTACAGCCCCTACAAACTCTACCATCACCAGCACTAATGGGATACTTTTTGCTTTTTCCCATTAGTCCATCTTTTTGTGCTTGCTTGATGCCATAAAATTCCCCTGCATTATAAGCGCCTGCAAGTTCTGTTCTAGCAATCGTCATGGCACGATATGTCTTTTGTTTTTCAGCATATTTTTTTGCCCTTTCTAATGCCCTTTTTTCTGCTGTTGCTTCTTTCATGTGGGGATTGCTTTCTAACAAGTTCTTTTTGATGTTGTTGTAGTAATTGATATTTGCCGTGACTTGCCCTTTATGTAGTCCAATCATCGGTCTTAGCAAATCAGCCGTTGTATCAGCAGTAAAACCGAGTGTTTCCGCTCTATCAATCACTAGCTTGATAGCTTCTTTTTGCATTTCATTTAGCTGTACGATTTTTTCAGCACAATCTTTTTCTATCCATTTTTTGGTTTCATGATATTTTATGTCAAAAGAAAAAAGAGGTTTTTTGACCTCTTTTGCACCTACTTTCATAACAGTTTCTTTTTTATCCAGCATTTTTCCCAATACAAATATACTGTATGATTTTAATAGTTTATCTTCTATCTCTTCTGTCGGTTTTCCTTTTTTTACCATATCTATGTATTGCTGTGCTGCGATTTCCTGTTGCTGCTTGTCCCACAATTCTAACAAATATTCTTCTAATTCTGGCTGTTCTTCTTCCAACGTTTCCCTTAATTGTTTGATTGCTTTTGGATAGTTGTTTTGCTCCTTTTTTATCTCATCATAAAACTGTATCATGTATCTTCCTCCTCTTTAGGAGGGTAGGAAATGTGTTCTAATGCTTCTGGCAAATCTCCCATTTCTCTGATTTTTCTTTCTAAATTTGGGTCTAGCGTCAGCAATCCTGCATTTGCCATTTTTACAATATAGTCTGAAAATTGTGTTAAATCCTGCTTTTCAATGTCACCATGCACTAGCTTTGGCATAGCACTGATATTTTGAAAATGGCTTTGATTTACTTTTATCAGTTTTGGGATTGCTTGTGTGTTAATGGTTTCGCAAATAATATCTAAATACGTTCCTATTGCTACTGCAAAAAGCCTTGTTTTGTCGCTGGAAAGGGCAAA
>CAMXTM010000290.1 GCA_947246775.1 uncultured Clostridium sp.
ACGCAATTTCAACAACATTTAAGGTTTTAACACTTTTAAATAAATTTCTCTAATGTCATTCAAATCTAATTCTTTCATGTTGTTTACAAGAAGTCTTGTTTGTTTGCTTCCTGCATCTACAAGGAAATCTAAATCTTCTGTTTTTACTCCAAATTCTTTCAAATCTGTAGGAATATTTGTAACTTTTACAATATCTGTAATTTGTTCAATAATATATTCTGCTTTTTCATCAACACTTTTTGCTATCAATGTTGGTTCTACAGCATCACACAATATTGATAATCTCTCTTTGCAAGCCTCTTTGTTAAATTCCATAACATGAGCAAATAATATAGCATTAGATACACCATGTGCTATATGATACTTTCCACCTAATGGATAAGATAAAGCATGAACTGCTGTTGTTCCACTTCCTGTAATGGCAATACCACCATAAAAAGCACCTAAAAGCATATTGCTTTTTGCTTCCATATTGTCTGAATTGTCATAGGCTTCTCTAATATTTTTAAATATCAATTTTGCCCCTTGCATTGCATATAAATCAGACAACTGTGTTGCTTTTTTAGAGGTGAAACATTCTACACAATGTGCTAAGGCATCTACTCCTGTTGCAGCAACAATGGATTTTGGCAATTTTTGAATCATTTGTACATCTAATATGACATAATCTGGTATCATAGAAGCATTTACAATCCCTTTTTTAGATTGTTCTTCTGGAATTGCTACAATGGCATTACAAGTTGCTTCTGAGCCTGTTCCACAAGTGGTTGGTATTATAATTGTTTTAATTTGTTTTTTTGCTAAGGTAGAGTCTTGCAATAAATCTTTTACAGTATAACTAGCATCTTTTAATACAGAACACAATTTTGCTGCGTCCATAACACTTCCGCCACCTATTGCAATAATAATATCTCCTTTACAACCTTCTACTTGTTTCATCACTCTTTCAATATCTTGATAAGCAGGTTCTGGTATTAAATCATCAAACACTTCATATTCTGTTTGTACTTGCTTTAAAACATCAAGCAGTTTATCCAAAAGCCCTGTACTTCTTATTCCTTTATCTGTAAATACCACTGCTTTTTTGACACTTTCCTGTGTAATGATTTCTTTTATGTTTTGAATACTGTTTTTTCCTCCATAAATGCAAGAAGGTATTTTGATTTGATAGTTCATGCTTTCATCTCCTTAAAGTGTTTCATTTTAATATATTTTGTTTTGTTAATTATATATTATCGTATTTTTTAGAAAACACAATATATTTATATCACATTTTTCGTTTTATTTTGATACAATAATAAATTTTAATGTTTTATTTTAAAACAAATTGTGTTATAATAAAAACAATATTTAGAAATTTATTTCAATTTGAAAGGTTTGATACTATTATGAAAAAAATAAAAATGCTTGTCGTAGCACCTTATGAAGGAATGGCAGAATCCATTGCTACTATTGCAAAAGAAAGAAATGATATAGAAGTAACCATACAAACAGGAGATTTAAGTACTGGAAAAAATATTGCGATAGAATTGTCACATAATAATTATGATGTTATTATATCTCGTGGTGGAACAGCAGAATTAATTCGTTCTGCTGTGGAAATTCCTGTTGTAGAAGTTTCTATTTCTGTATATGATGTACTGTGTGCAATTAAATTGGCAGAAAGTTATTCCGGAAAATTTGTAATTGCTGGTTTTTCTGGTATCACATACTATGCTAGATTACTTTGTGATTTATTACAATATGACATTGATATTATTACATTTACAAGTGAAGAAGATGCTTTGCCTGCTCTACGTGATGCTAAAAAGAAAGGCTGCAAATTAGTACTTTGTGATATGTTAGGTTCCAGCATCGCAAAAAAATTGTGGTTAAATGCTATACTAATTCCCTCTGGAGTAGAAAGTATTACTATGGCACTAAATGAAGCAGTAGAATTGGTACACTCTTCACGATATGTACATAAACAAAAAGATTTGTTTCAAGCACTTCTCACTAGTGAAGATAGAGAATTTTTAATTTATGACCCTGCTGGAAAATTGTGGTTTTCTAGTTCTTCTATTGAACAAACAAATACAGCACTAATGAACATTGTGCAAAGTTATATCAAATCATTTCTCAAAACAGCAGACCAAACTATAGCAAGACAAATAAGAGATAAAGTTTATGTATTAAAAAATAGCCATATTTATTATGATGAACAAAAATATACTGCAATTACAATACAACAAAAAGATGCACTGTTTTCCGAGGAAGACTTAGGCATTACTATTTACAATAAATCTGACGGTTCACCAAGTGATTTTATAAATTATTATAGTAGTTCAAATAATGTAGGAGATTTGTCTAATATGATAGAAGAATATAGTAAAACAAATATTCCTGTGTTAATTATAGGAGAAGTAGGAACAGGAAAAGACAAAGCAGCCTCTCTTTTATACGAAAATGGTGCTTTTGACAAAGCTCCTTTTTATACCATAGACTGTGCTTTTATGGGAGAAAGAAAGTGGAATAATTTAATCAGCAGTGAAAATTCACCACTTAATACATTACACAATACTATTTATCTAAAAAATGTAGGTGCACTTTCAAAATTGCAACTAAATAAATTGTTTACTTACATAGAGCAAACAAAATTAATAAAAAAAAATCGCCTTATATTTTCATTAGTATTAAATAATAAAGAACATAAAGAAACAGAAACTGCAAGAACTTATTTAGAAAATACTCTTAAATGTCTTACTTTAAAATTGCCGCCGCTTAGGGAACGCATAGAGGATATTTCAAGTATTTCAGCACTTTATATTCATAAATTAAATATCTCTAGTGAAAAACAAATTATTGGACTGGAAGCAGAAGCGATGGAATTATTACAATCGTTTGCATGGCCTCATAACCTTGACCAGTTGCAACACGTCTTAAAAGAATTAGTTGTTATTACTCACACACCTTATATTACTTGTAAAAGTGTTCAACAGGTTTTAAAACAAGAACAAAACATTTGTCCTTTTGAAGATATGACTTCTGTCCATTTTGATTTAAGTCAAACTTTGGATGCAATTAACTATCAAATTATAATAACTGTTTTAAAGCAGGAAAATGGCAATAAAGAAAAAACTTCTAAACGCCTTGGAATTAGCCGCAGTACTTTATGGAGAATATTAAAAAATTATTCTGTTTAGATATATTTATAAATCAAAGCTCAATATTTTGAATTTATTAATAATTTTGGGATATCTAAAAATAGATATCCTATTTTTATTTTCAAGAAATTAGAATAGATAATCCTTTTTCTTCTGGAAAGTTTAAAATTTAGAGTGTGTTATTAAATTGATGAAATAAGGACATACTAATAACAAAGGAGATGTTAT
>CAMXTM010000291.1 GCA_947246775.1 uncultured Clostridium sp.
TTATATGGCAGTAGATGTTGATGGTAGAATGACACCAGTAAGACAGATGACAATTGGAGCAGAAGCACCACAAAAACCACAACCACCAAAACCAAGTAACCCAACAACACCAGATAATCCAAATAATCCAGACAATCCAGATGTAGGAAAAGACTATGAAATAGTAAGTTTTGTACCTCGTGGAGCTGTTGATAATCATGTTTATTGGTATGTTATAACGTTGAATAAACCAATGACAGAAGAATTAACTTATGCTGATGTAAGTTGTCCTCAAGATAGTATTGGTATAGACCCAAAGAAAACACAAAAATTAAATGACACAACTTATATTTTATATGTGGAAGACTATACTGTACCCAATGAAGGTCCTATACACACTGTAACAATGGAATTTGCAGATGGAACAAAACTAACAGCTGAATGTAAATTTGATCTTACTCCACCATATTGGGATAGAAATTCTGATCTTACTATAACACGTTCAGAAGATAAAACAACGATTGATGTATCATTTATAGCAAAAAAAGAGGGCTATATTTATTATAAAGTTTATGATGATAATGATCCAAGATTTGATTTTGATAAAACAGATACAAAAAAACCAGATGATGTTTATGCTACTGGTGAGCGTGCGGAAATAAAATATGGTTTGAATACATTGACTAATATTCCAGCAACAGATGGACAAAGATTTTGCTATGCTACAGAGATGAAGTCAGGACAAAGAAGAGCATATATGGATTATAGTCATTTAATTGAATCTTATAATGTAGTTATTGACCCAGATAACCCAGACAGTCCAAACAATCCTGCTACTAATATATCTATTAAAGGAGCAGAAGTAATAGATAATGATTTGCTTGGACATCAGATTTTTTTAGACTTTGATAAAAATATAAAGCTTGGAGAAATTAAAGAAGATGAAATCATAATTGATACTTGTGAAGGAAAAAAACTTCAAGTACAACTTTTAGCGGGAGCAGATGACCCAGAAAATCCTGGTGCAGACATATATTCAATACAGATATATTTTAATTCAAAATATGAAAGATTTCCAGCAGGAAAAAATGTAATTACTATACCATTAAGTGCTGGCGGATTTTTAGTATATGAAATTGAACTTGATGCAAATGGTAATTTAGTAGAGTCTGCTTCTACTGCTTCTATTGCACCAGCCGCTCTTATTTTAGAAGATGCTGAGCCAGCAGAGGAAGCACCAAGCGACAATGACAATGCAGAGCCAGCAAGTGACATTACAAAGGACGAAAGCCGCGAAGCAGATGCAGACGACGTTGACGAAAGTGCTACAGAGGGCGAGGACGCTGACGAGCCAAAAGACGCAGACCAAGCAGAAGAACCAAAAGACGAAACACAAGAAAACGAGGACAATGATGCAGATGCGCCAAAAGATGACTCAGACGACAGCGTAGACCCAGAAGATACAGAAAAACCAGAAAACAATGACAACAAAGAAGAAACAGAACAAACCGAAACAACAGAAATAACAGAAGAATAATCAAAAAGCCCGTCAGCTATCAAACTGACGGGTTTTTATTTACAAAAGATTTAAAAACCTCTAGGTGGGCGAGGTCCCTCAAATTGGTAGTAGTCCGTTTTGATTCTTCCATTAAACAACTTTCGCTTTCTATCCGCTTTTCTACCAAAAAGACTTTCAAAATACTCCATAGAAGTGATCAAATAAGTAGACCACGTTTTATCCTGCCTCATGATTTCCCCAAGCGCTCGATACAGATTTTCTACCTCTTTTAGCTCCCCAATACGCTCACCATAGGGCGGATTGGTAATTAAAACACCATAAGGAGAGGGAAGTTTTAGGTCATAGCAGGACTTAACTTCAAATTGAATACAGTCGTCTACTCCTGCTTTGATGGCATTTTCTTTTGCGATTGCAATTGCTTCTGCATCAATATCGCTACCATAAATTTCAGGTGTAACATCATATTTGATTGCCTTGTACGCCTCTACACGTGCCTCTTTCCATATTTTTTGTCCTACTCTCTCCCATTGTTCTGACGCAAATTTTCGGTTTAGTCCTGGCGCAATGTTCCTTGCCAACATCGCTGCTTCAATAGGAATTGTGCCTGAACCACAAAAAGGGTCTAGCAGTACACGATTTTTTCGCCAATAGCTTAGCTGCACCATAGCAGATGCTAAGGTTTCTTTGAGTGGTGCAACCATGGCATTTTCACGATAGCCACGTTTGTGCAGCCCAGAACCAGAGGTGTCAATGGCAAGAGTTACCATATCTTTTAAAATGCCTACTTGTATCGTATAAGATGCACCTGTTTCATCAAACCAATCTGTTTTATATTTTTGTTTGAGTTTTTCGACAACTGCCTTTTTGACAATAGCTTGACAGTCGGGTACACTAAATAGGGTAGATTTTACAGACTTTCCTACTACGGTAAATTTTCCATCTTCTGGAATCCACTTATCCCAGTCTAATGCCTTTGTCTGCTCAAAAAGTTCGTCAAAGGTCACCGCTTGAAAACTACCCATTTTTATCCAAACACGCCCAGCACATCTTAGCCAAATGTTTGCCTTTGCAATAGCAGTTTCGTCCCCAGTAAATTCTACCCTGCCATCATATGTTTTTATATTTTGAAATCCTAGTGCAATGATTTCTCTTTTTAAAACAGCTTCTAAACCAAAGGTGGAAGAAGCAATAAAATTGATATTTGACATAATTTTCTCCATTCTTTTATTATATTTATGTTTTATTATACCAGAATTTAGCGGCTTGTGCTGCAATTAGCAAAAAAATATCTAAAAAAATATCTATAAAATTGTATTTATGCTATAATAAAAAACAGTAGAAAAAAGGAGGAATAAAAATGAAAAAAGCAATCTTTGTTGCCGTAAGCTGCCTCAATGTAATGATATTATGTGCAACGCCATGTATGGCAAATAATAATACAATACCACTTAGACAAACATTGGAAAATAGGGGTATGGAAGTAGAGTGGTCTGCTCCAGATAATATTGTGGTAAAAAGTGGGGATTTTAATGCATCATTTAAGCTGGGCAGCGATGTCATAACAATGGACGAGGGCGAATTTCATATGCAGCAAGAAGTTCGTTTAGAAAAAGATACAAGCTATATTACAGAAGATAGCGTAGATTTAATAGAAAATTTAGTGTTATATCACAATGCCATTGTGGACGCGGTAGAGGCTGAGGAACAAGAAAGACTGCCTTTGCAAGCAATTGATACCACAGAGGAAAAAGTGCTAGTATGTACTTGGAATCGCTATCCAGAATCTTACGTGACAGGTAGTGAAATTACATTAAAATATGGTGATGTATGGGTATTTACAGCCGATGAAGTTATAAAATGGGGACGGCAA
>CAMXTM010000292.1 GCA_947246775.1 uncultured Clostridium sp.
TATCTGTTTTTCCCTCTATTCTGATATTTTTAGATTTTAGTAGTATGCCTTGTTCCGATATTTGTATATAATCTGTACCACTATCATTCCTTAGCTGTACTCCTTCCATGCAAACCTTTTTTAATGCCTTTGGTACACTGGTAATCCCTAATATCGCACAAGCGTCTGATAAATCATGTCGTCTTTTTTCTGCTTGATTTTGTACTCCACTCGATTGCCACCAACCATCAATACACATATCAGAAAATACAAGTAAACATTCATCACCTGGTTGTACAGGAAAGGTCAAACTATATCCTCCTGCTCTTGGATATTGTACTGGAACATCGGAAAGTTCGGGCAATGCGACTTCTTGTCCTTGTAGGGTATCTTTTATTGTAGGCTGTACAGACGCTGTTTGTTTTTCGCTGTCAAATCGCACAATGATTGCTGGAATAGCCACTCTGATATTGCTGATATAATTTTCTGTCATTGCTTTTAGTGCTTCCTCGTTATCTCCTATCCATTCACTGATATTCATTTCCTACCTCCTACCGCATAGAATTTCCTGTTACTGGAACAGCTCCAGTTTGTGCAATTGCTGTAAATTCTGTATACCATTCGTCCCCCCTGGTATCTCCTTTATGTGTTATTTTAATGATTTTAAATACACCAGAGCCTGCTATATTTTTTAGCTCACTGTTTCTATCTGCCTTTTGTCTTTGTATAGAACTAAAATCAATTGCTACCATTTTGTTTAGGTCTAATAGTGGATTCAAAAGGCAAGTTGCTTGTATGCCTTCCTCTGTTTGTTCTGGCATACCAATTAAGCCACTTTTCCCATTTAATTTTATAATTTCATTGGCTGGCAAATCCATTGCCTTTACAAAATCAATTTTATTGTTGTTGATATAAAATGCTGCCTGCTCACTTTTTGCGATTTGTCTAAAATAATCTCTTGTTAGTCCAAAAAGTGCCTTTCCTCTTGGCAATTCTGTTTGGCTCAAGTTGTCTGAAATTTGTCCTAATTCCAATGCATTAGAAGATTGTTTTACCATATTTTCTAAAACAGCTCTTTGTGATTGTCCTGCTCGAAAGGAAGCATTGATAATCCCTTTGTTATAAAATAAATCTCCATCTTGTGATACCAATGTGAGCGTATATGTTGTGTTGTCTTCTTTTCCTCTTAATGGCTGCACAATATCTCCCGAAAAAATAAGACCATACTGTGGATTTTGATACCCTGCTTCCAGTATGACCTTTGCTCCTTCTTTTATAATGCTGTTTTCTGTTTGTGCTGATAAATTATATAATACAATTTCAGCATAATTTGGTGTTTCTGATATTGATTTTTCTATTTGAAAGGTACATCTCAATTCGGATACATCTATACCAATCCCATTTACATCGCTCACAATAACTCTATATTTCCTGCCAAAAAGTACATTCTCACTAAAGTCACTCAATGGTATCCCCCCAAATCAATATAAAATCCGTTCCTAAATTGCTTACATCTGGATTTTCTTGTAGGATAGACGCATTTACTTTTACCACATACATAGAACCAATTTTTAAATAGCTGTACTGCTCCAAAACATTTGCTGCTGGATATTCACTTGCTAATAAAGGTAGCCCAGAAAGTATAATATCTCCTGTATTGCCATCTGCTATGTCTATATTCCAATACTTGCCCATGCTGTTGTATCGTATTGTTAGCAAAAAAGATATATTTTTGTTATCAATAGGTACTTTTACCTGCATTTGTTGATTTGGCTCTGTTGTAAGTGGTATCATACAATAGTTATATTCTTCTTCCATATCTTCACCAACTTTCTATTTTCCAGCCAATACTCTCAATGTTGACTTATTCACAACTTTTTCCTCTACCTTTTTTTGTACTGGCTTTGAAATATTCTGCTTTGCTACAGGCTGCACTGTTCCTTTTTTTGTTGTACCTGTTTTTTGAGGTTCTGCACTTGTTTTATTTTCGATAACAACTGTTTGTGTTCTTGCTGTAATGATTTCTGTTAATGTAACTGTTACCCTCAATCCAAACAATGTTGTATAATCATCTGGTGCTGTAATATTTTCAATTAACATATTTTGGTATGTTTTTAGTCGTGTATGTACTGTCAAAGGTTTCCTTTCTGCCTGTAATTTTAAAAGAGTATCATAAGCACTCACAGAACGGGTATACTTTTGCTGAAATTGTCCATCTATATAGCTTACACAAGTATCACTCATGCCAATTTCCATCGTAATGGTTTGTGGTTCTAAATAGGCATGGTCTGCTATGTTTGCCCCTTCCTCTACAGGGTGGCTTGTAATAGTTAGCTTACTTGTGTGGTCTACTTTTAAAAAAGCGTCAAAAAAGTATCTCTCTATATTTGTTTTAATTCCTACTAATTGTGGTATATTTTCTTCTGTAAAAGGCGACATTCCATAAGAAGCCATGCTATTTCCTCCTATATTATAATGCTCCCTGCAAATTTCTGATTCTTTTTTGTACAGTCCTATCTACAGCTCTTGCTGTAGACTCTGGCTTCCCAGAGGTATCATGTATTGTATATTTTGATGTCATATCAATAAAATATTGATTGGATACTGTTTGATTGGTTGTTTGGTATGTTGTTGCTGTCAATCCAGTTTGCAATTTTGCCATATTATTTGCTGCTTGCTCCATCATTCCCTTTGCTTTTTGTAGATTCTTTGGTTGAAATCTTGAAAGTCCTAAATAGTCTGTACCTTGTTGTAATAGTTGCTTTGCTCTGTCTTTTTTCGTCAATGGTACAATCAGTTCTGGTTGATTGCCCTCTGCTACTTCCGCTATTTGATGTTGTGTAACAAGTCCCCCTTCTGCATAACCTTTTTCACTGCTTCCACCAAATACAAAATTTTTTACACTACTTAATTTATCTCCAATACCGTTAAAAGTATCTTTTATTTTAGCAACCTTTTGTTCAAACCAGCCTACAATTGGCTGAAATACATTTTTAATATTATTCACTGCTTCTGAAAACTTTTGCTGTATGTATTGTGGTATACTTGAAAATTTATTTTTGATGTCATTTACTTTACTTTGAAACCAGTTTACAATAGGGGAAAATACTTGTTTAATTACAGCAACTACTTTTGCAATTAAATTTTTAAAAAAAGCAACAATGTTATTCCAAATTGCAACAACGCCTTGATAAGCTCCTTCAAAGTCACCTTGTATCAAACTTTTTATAACGGAAAAAATAAGTTTGATATTTTCCCATAGCATTTTAAAAAAGTCTATATAAATGCTTACATAGGTTTCAATGATGGTTGCAATTGCTTGCATAATTCTGCCAAAAAGACTTTCAGAATCTGCAAATTTTTCTTTAAAAGCATTCCACTTTT
>CAMXTM010000293.1 GCA_947246775.1 uncultured Clostridium sp.
CAGTTTTTGTTGATTTATCATATTGAATATCAAATTGTTTTTCTGTGCCATCTAACAAACTTGCAATATCTCTTAATGAGAAATAGTCTGTATTATTAATAGAATACGATCTTATAGTAGTAGCATTTTCAGTAATAGAAATAGGAACAGTATGTGGTATTGCTGTAAACTTGCCTCCAACAGATGTTTGAGGAGTAACTACCTCAGGTGCAGCTATTTCAGGTGTAACTGGTTCAGTAGATGTTGAATCTCCAGCAATTCTAACAACATACATCATCATATTTTCATCTACATTAGTATCATTATTATCTGAAATAATAAATACGTACAAACAATCTTTTCTATTGAATTCATCTTCAGTTACATAGTTTTTATTATAATCATAAAAAGAAACTCCATTATAGAAATTACCATCTTGACTAAAATCAATTTCTACTGGTACATCTGTTGATAATGATTCTTGAAATTGTATATCCGAACCATGTGTAATAGTATCACCATCTAACTTAAAAACAGTACCAGTCAACACAGCATTGCTTTTTTTCTCTCCAGTAAAATCCTCAAAATATTCAATACCTTCATCAGAAGTAAGAGAAAATCTTATTTTGGCATCTTCTTTAATGCAATTTATTTCACCTTTAAGTATCTCATCGGTGCCCCAACCTTCATGCCATTTATAACTCTCTTCTTCAGAAGAAACAACATCATTATCATCAATTTCGAGTAAAATATTTTCTTCTGGTATTGCAGCACTTACATTTACAGCTAAAACTGTTGCCATAAATGCTGTTGTACAAAGTACTTGTAAATTCTTTAAAAATTTCCCCATATTCTTATTTCCCCTCTCAATAATAAATTTATTCAGAACAATATTATTATTGCTCTACTGCCCATACTCTGCATACGTATATCACATTTTATCATACGAAAACAAAAATAGCAATAAAATGTTGTAATTAAGATACAGATTTTGAAAAATTAAGTCTTATTTTAAAAAAATTAAAATCATTTTGAGAGTAATTTTAGATTATGAAAGGAATTAATAATTTACTTTTTATTTTATTTTTTTCTTCTTGACTCACTATATAAACCTATTATAAAAACGCCTACAAAAAACAAAATTAATAATATAGTTCTAGCATTTGGCAACTTATCTAAAACATTTGGAATACTAAAAAATATACTATCAATTTGTTCAGTAGGAACATGATCTATCAATCTATCTTTCACTTTTATCATCTCCTCATAAATTTTCTTTTAAACCTATTTTTCAGTAACATCACTCGTATCTGATTTAGTTGACTTATCTAATAAAGAAAGCAGGTTGTCTACTTTCTTTATTGTTTGTTCACTTACTCCACTGATAATTTTATTGAATATGTACGACACTATAACAGCATCATCAGCAAAACCAACGCCTAATAAAGTATCTGGTATCATATCAATAGGAGAAATTAAGTACCCTAAAGCGGATAATATTAACACTTTGTCTTTTATATCTATCTCTTTAAAAGAATACATTAATATCAATACTTTTCGAAACATCCTTTTTCCAATTTTTGAAAAGATGCTGTACAAATATTGCAAAATGCTATTTGGTATTTCTTGACTTTCCAATTCTTCCTGTGAGATATCGCATTTTGAAGAATATTTTTGCAAATTTGTTTCAAAATGCTTTATAATGTCTTTTTGTTTTGGCATATTTTCCATACGATTCGTCTGTTCTACTGAATCATTAATTTCAAGTAATTCGTCCTCACCACAATTTGCACTGTTATATTCCTCCTGTTTAGATTTCTCAAAATTCTTTTCTATGAGAGAATCAAACTTACGCCAAGACTGATACAAATTTTTCAAATTAGTATCTTTTTCTGAATTTTCTAAAGAGTTATCCACAGAATTTTGTGAAAACTGTGGATAACTTCCCTCTGATTGTGCATAACTTTTTCCTACATCCTCTAAAAGCTCCTTATCAATTATAGTTTTTACATCGTTTTTAGTTTTTGAAAAAATAGTCATCTTCATATCATTCATATATAGCTTCACTCCTTATAAATTGTTTTCTTTTTGATAATAAAATACAGTAATGCTAAAATCATAATACCTATGGCTGAAATACCAAATAACACAGGCATTACAGACCTTTTTGTCTCATCAGTATTTTCCTCAATATCATCTTTTGTTTCACCTTGTTTTTCAGCTATAGAATCAGTAGTCGGTTCAGGTAAATAAGTCAAATCATCAAAATCATCTTTTTCAAATTCTTCTTCATCTTGAAAAAAATCAGCTTCCAATGTTGAATTTAATTTGTAAAAATCATAATTTACTATTTTTTCGTCTTCTGTTAAAGAAGCATTAAATTCGTCAATACTTAATAATACTAAATCTTTCTTAATTTTTTTCTCTAGCATGATGACCCTATTATCAACTATTTCTCCTGTCATTCCATAAGGTGCCTTATAAACTTTAATATGAATCACTGCATTATCTGGTAAATAACTCAATTTATATTTTCCTTCAAAATCTGTAACAGATATAGAATATTCCTCTCCTGTATCATCTACAGCTACAACACCTACACCAGATAAAGCCTTTCCTGCAGAGTTGCGGATATATCCTATAATAGCTGCATCATAAAAATTTGTATCTAAAGAAATATATTCTGGTTCTTTTGTAGTTGAAACAGTAAAAGGTGTCATTTTACCAACAGAATTATTTATAGTAGATTTATTCCTTACAAAATAATTTCCACTTGGTAAACTTAATTTTAAAATACCATCCTCATTTGTTTTCATTACTGAAATAATAGAACCATC
The DNA here is from genome assembly GCA_947246775.1 of uncultured Clostridium sp. Classification (GTDB taxonomy): domain Bacteria; phylum Bacillota; class Clostridia; order Lachnospirales; family Anaerotignaceae; genus Coprocola. The sequence goes on from CAMXTM010000293.1 coordinate 2,817, forward strand.
TTCGTTATATAATTCTAAAACAGCATTTGGAATAGCTATGTTTTCTGCATTTAAAACAGAAAAAATAGTATACTTAAAAGCAACATTTTTTTCAATTAGTACCTCTGAAAATTTTCCATCTTCTACGAAAAATGTAACAGGCTGTACTAAAAGCTCATATGCTGAATTTGTAAAAATCTCTTTTAATTTATACTCTCCTGACTCTAATTTAATATTAGAGCATTTTCCAGTCTCATTAAAACCTATTTTTTCAACCACATTACAATTTTCATTTATTACTTGAAATATACTGCCTGAAACAGGTGCACCTGTCGAATTATCTTTACACAAAAAAGTAACAACAGCAGTATTAGGATTTGCCTGAGATGATATTTTTACAACCTCACCATTTCCTTTTATTGTTATTTCTTTTACTGAATTATCTAAAGAATATCCATTTGCTGCTGATTTTTCAGATAATCTATAATTACCTACTTTAACTGTAGAAACAGCTACACCCTTTTCATTGGTAGTAACAGTATCAACTAAATTTCCTTTCTCATCTC
>CAMXTM010000294.1 GCA_947246775.1 uncultured Clostridium sp.
GAAAGAAATTTACCACCATTTTTGTAATTTTCTTGTTGTTTTTCTAGCGTCCAGTTATAAATAAATCTTGCAGTACCAGCACATTGCCATAATTTTTGTTCTTGTTCCTTTGTAGGAAGTAATCTAACTTTTTTTGCTAATATCATATTTTAGCAACTCCTTAATATCTATAATTTTTTTATTTATCTTTATAGATATTTATCAATTTATTTTAACTGTTGTTAACCTCTTTGTTGTTATGCTACAATTTCAATTTGGTTGCCGTCAGGGTCTAGTATACAGCTTTCGTAATAGCCATCACCAGTAGTACGAGGGTGACTAATAATAGGATAGCCGTCTTCTTCTAATTTTTTTGTCAATATGTTTACATTTTCGTTAGAGCCAACAGAAAAAGCCATGTGTATGTAACCAGTATGAAATAGCTGATTGCTGTTGTTGTCTAGTACAGGACGAGTCATAAGTTCTAAACGGCTGCCGTCCTGAAAGGATAAAAAATAAGTTTCTAAGCCAGTTGTTTTATTTTTGTATTTTGCATTAGAAACGCCGCCAAAATAATATTCATAAAATCCTCTGAGGCGTTCTAAATTTTTGGTATAAATCGCAACATGGTCAATTTTCATGTAAAAAGTCTCCTTTGTATCATATTTTAAAGGTCGTCCATAAATTCTTTTATAGTGTCTGTACTCATTGTAATATCACAGACATGAATACTTTTTGTATCATCATTAAATGAGCTTGCAGGCAAAGTATAAGTTGTTGTAGTTTCGTCAGGGTGTAATATTTCAAGTAAAACATCTTGTGTCAGTGTTTCGCCGTTGTAGTTCATTACGATAACAGAAAAAGTATTCTCTTTCATACCAAGTATGGATATAATTTCTTTGTGGGCAATGTCTTTTTGTCTTTGATAGTCATAATCTAACCAAATGCTGTTGGAATCATTTACAATATATCGAGCAGTATTAAAATTGACAAAGATATTATTTTTTTTGTCAATTAGCATAATATCCATGTCTACATTGGTGTTTGTACCCCATTGTAAACTGATTAGGGTATCATAAGGGTGGTCAATAATGACATTACCAGTTTCATCTAATTGTTGTACTTCTTCTGCATTTTTTTCTTCTGCGATTTCGTTTAATAATTGTTCCATATCATAAGAAGGTTTTATTTTTTCTAAACCAATTGCAAAAAGTAGTAGCAATAGTAGTATGATGGTGTAAGCAATACCAACTCTGACATCTAAGTAATATAAAAGAAACAGTAATACAAAAAGACCTGTTCCAAATCCTGCCCAACCAAGTATATTGGAGGAATCAAAAGCAGGTTTTCCGCTAATATAAATGGTATATAAAGAAAAGATTACTAAAAAGACACCTATTATAGCGAGTATCCATTTTAAAGGTCTGCTCATGATATTCCTCCTATAGATTTTATTATAGTCCCATTTCTTTTTTGACTTTTGCAAAACATTCTACAGCAAAATCTAAATCTTGCTTTGTATGTCCAGCAGAAATTTGAGTACGCACTCTGGCTTTTCCCATTGGAACAACAGGATAAGAAAAGCCAATAACATAGACACCTAGTTCTAGCATACGCGTTGCAAATTCTTTTGCTACTTTGGCATCATAGAGCATAACAGGTACAATAGGGTGAGAACCATCAGGAATATCGAAGCCTAAACTGCTCATTTTTTGGCGGAAATATGCCGTATTTTCATGTACTTTGTCACGTAGTGCAGTAGATTGCTCTAATAAATCAATTGTTTTAATGGTAGCAGCACAAATAGCAGGTGCAACTGTGTTGGAAAAAAGATAAGGGCGAGAACGTTGACGCAATAAGTCTACAATTTCTTTTTTGGCACTGGTGTAACCGCCTGAAGCACCACCAAGTGCTTTACCAAAAGTACCCGTTAAAATATCTACTCTGCCCATAACATCACAGTATTCTGGTGTACCTCTACCATGTTCTCCCATAAAGCCGACAGCATGGCTGTCATCTACCATAACAAGGGCATCATATTGTTCTGCTAAATCGCAAATGCCTTTTAAATTTGCAATAAAACCGTCCATAGAAAAAACACCATCTGTAGCAATTAAACAAATACGGGCATCTTTGGACTGCTCTAAACAATTTTTTAAATCAGCCATGTCATTGTTTTTATAGCGCATTTTTTTTGCTTTGCAAAGACGGACACCATCAATAATGCTGGCATGGTTGAGTTCATCAGAAATAATCACATCATTTTCGTTGAGTAGTGCCTCAAATAAACCACCGTTTGCATCAAAACAAGAAGAATAAAGTATTGTGTCTTCCATGCCTAAAAATTTACTGATGCGGTTTTCTAATGTTTTGTGAATTTCTTGAGTACCACAGATAAAACGAACAGAACTTAAACCAAAGCCCCATGTGTCATAGCTGTCTTTTGCCGCAGAGATAAGCTCAGCGTTGTCAGAAAGACCTAAATAGTTGTTAGCACACATATTAACAACTTGTTTTTTTGCTGTTGTGTCTATGCGAGATTTTTGTGGGGTAGTAATAATACGTTCTTCTTTTGCAGTACCTGCATTTTGTATTGTGTTTAAATCATCTATAAAATATTGCATTGCTTTTTTCATTTTAAAAACCTCCTTAAAAATAGGTAATTTACAATCATTTGTTATTGTACTTCATAAGAAACCGTAAGTGTTTCAGCGTTCCATGTAATGTTGTCGTTTGCAATACCTAATGAGTTTAGCAAAGGACGCAAAGGTAAAAAGGTGACACCATCTTTTATGACAGGAGCAGTATCCATATGAGAAGCAACACCATTTGTAGTAATAATGTTAGAGCCTATGGTATAGCGAATGATTTTGTCATTTTGTTTTACAGTAATGGTTTGTGTTGCGGGGTCCCAAGTTACATTTTGTGTATCAATACCAAGTGTTGCTGCAACTGGTCTGATAGGTAAAAGTGTTCTGCCGTTGTTATCTATAAAAGGGGCGGATTCCATGTAACCTGTTCTGCCATCATAGGTATACTGTTTGTTTTCTACAGTAAAAGTAACTGTTTTGGTTGTTTTTTGTACTTCTTCAGGAATCTCAAATTGTTTGGAAACAGAGCCAACGAGTGTGTCTGTTCCTTGAAAATAACCTACAGTAAAGGTATGTGTTCCTGCTTGTAAAGAGGAATATTTGTAAGGAAAAACATAATTCCATGTACCATCTTCTGCTGCGGTAATTGTACCATATTCTTCATCATCAATACGAATTTCTAATTTTCTGTTTGCGGCACATATACCAGTAGCAGATGGTTTATTGCTGTCTTCTAGTGTCTGTATGGTAATAGGTGTTCTGCTAGAAGCAGGCGTTTCTTTGTA
>CAMXTM010000295.1 GCA_947246775.1 uncultured Clostridium sp.
CTATAATGTGTGGTACACCTTCACCACTCCAACCATAGCTACCAAATGCACTTGCTAATTTTCCGCCATGTGTTCCTGCAAAGATAGATGTTGTTAAATCCCATATTGGTTTTAATGCTTCGCCTACGATAGTTGGTGTACCAAAAAGAATACCATCAGCAAATCCTAATTCACCTAATACCTGTGCTTGGTCAGATGTTACCATGTCGTATATTCTAACATCAATGTCGCCACTGTCTTGGATACCTTTTTTAATTTCTTCTGCAAGTTGTCCAGTGTAGCCATATGCAGAAACATAAGGAATAATAACAGTCTTTTTAGGGTTTGGATTAACTACAGTACACCATTCTTTGTATGTGTTTTTGATTTCATCTATTCTGGTATCAATCACTGGACCATGACCTGTACAAATCATATCTACTTCTAAATCTTTGATACGGTCTAATGCTTTGAGCATAAAAGGTTTAAATGGACCAATAATGTTGTCAAAATAGTATTTTGTTGCTCTCATGTATCCGTCATTGTCTTTGAGTTTGCTCAACACAATGTCATCAAGACAGTAATGAGAACCAAAAGAGTCGCAAGTAAAGAGTAATTTGTCTTCTTTTACATAAGTATACATGGTATCAGGCCAGTGTAAGTTTGGTAAAAGCATAAATTGCAATGTTTTGTTTCCTAAAGATAAGGTATCATTTTCTTTTACAGCAATGCTATAAAAATCATGATTGATAATGTTTTTCAAAAAGCCGATAGCACAAGCAGTTGCCACAACACAAATACGTGGGTTCATTTCCACTAATTTTACAATACTTCCTGCATGGTCTGGCTCTGTGTGATTCATAATAACATAGTCAATATCAGCAATATCTACTACCTCTTGTAGTTTTTCTAAATATTGGTCAAAAAATTTTACCTTTGCTGTTTCAAATACTGCTGTTTTTTCACTACCCTTTAATACATAGGAATTGTATGTTGTACCAAATTCTGTTTCCATAATAATGTCGAACACACGCAGGTCTTTGTCCAATACACCTGCCCAATATAAATCTTGTTTTAATTGATAAGCTTTCATAACGTACTCCTCTCTGAAATGTTAAATTTTTCATAGGTTTACAGTTAATGTGCTAATTAGATGAACACATTAAAAAAACGTAATATAATTATATTATACTAAAAAGTAGTAGGTATTGTCAATAATAACTATTATCAATAAATAATTGTTTTATAATTTGTACCTTATTGCTATCTATTTCAGTATAACCATAATTTCCCCTTTTTTATTCATAATAATTATACCCTGTTTCGCATTGCAAAAAAAGCCTTTATAGTGTAAAATTTTTCTGTAAATAAATATAATAAAGGAGTTTCAATATATGAGTATTTTAAATGTAGAACATTTGAGTCATGGCTTTGGTGATAGGGCAATCTTTAATGATGTGTCTTTTCGGCTACTCAAGGGGGAGCATGTTGGCTTTATAGGGGCAAATGGTGAGGGAAAATCTACTTTTATGAGTATTATCACAAACAAATTGCAACCAGACGAGGGAAAAATCCAGTGGGCAAAAAATGTGCGAGTGGGCTATTTAGACCAGCATACCGTGTTGCAAAAAGACCAAACCATTCGTATGGTATTGCAATCTGCGTTTTCATTTTTATTTGAGCAAGAAAAATATATGAATGAGCTATATAATAAAATGGGAGATGCTTCACCAGAAGAATTAGAAAAAATGATGGAAGAAACAGGAGAAATACAGGATTTGTTGACATACCATGATTTTTATGCGATTGATTCCAAAGTAGAAGAAATTGCAAAGGCTTTTGATTTAGATGACATCGGTTTAGATAAATCTGTTTCAGAACTTTCTGGAGGTCAGCGTACAAAAGTATTGCTTGCAAAATTGCTTTTGGAAAAACCTGATATACTGCTTTTAGATGAGCCAACAAACTATTTAGATGAACAACATATTGTATGGTTAAAAAGATATTTGCAGGAATATGAAAATGCTTTTATACTGATTTCTCATGATATTCCTTTTTTAAATAGCGTTATCAATTTAATTTATCATGTTGAAAATGCGAAAATAGACCGCTATGTGGGAGATTATGATAAATTCCAGCAAAGTTACGCTGCAAAAAAGGCACAGTTAGAGGCAGCATATAAAAAACAGCAGCAGGAAATTGAAAGTTTAAAAGACTTTGTAGCAAGAAATAAAGCAAGGGTTGCTACTAGAAATATGGCTATGTCACGTCAAAAGAAATTAGATAAAATGGAAGTAATAGAATTGGCAAGAGAAAAACCAAAGCCAGAATTTCATTTTAAAGAGGCAAGAGCAGCTTCACGCTATATTTTTCAAACAAAGGATATTGTAATAGGCTATGATACACCTTTGTCAAAACCACTTAATATTGAGATGGAAAGAGGAGATAAAATTGCGCTGATAGGTGCAAATGGAATAGGGAAAACCACTCTTTTAAAAAGTATTATCGGATTGATTCCTACTCTTTCAGGGAGTGTAGAGCTGGGAGATTATATACATATGGGTTATTTTGAGCAAGAAACAGAATATGATAACTCTACTACTTGTATTGATGAAATATGGAAAGAGTTTCCCTCTTATACACAGTATGAAGTGCGTTCTGCGCTTGCAAAATGTGGTTTAACTACAAAACATATTGAAAGTATTGTAAAAGTGCTGAGCGGAGGAGAACAGGCAAAAGTACGCCTTTGTAAACTGATAAATAGAGAAAGTAATGTATTGCTTTTGGACGAGCCAACAAATCACTTAGATGTAGATGCAAAACAAGAATTAAAAAGAGCATTGCAGGAGTATAAAGGAAGTATATTGCTGATATGCCATGAGCCAGATTTTTATAATGATATTGTGACAAAGGTTTGGAACTGCGAAAATTGGACAACAAAACAAATATAATAAAAGTGAAGGGCAACATCTATAGTAGATGTTGCCCTTTGTATTGCATATTAGCAGCCGCAGCTATTACCTAACTGATTGTTGTTGTTGCCACAGCAGCAGAGTAATAAGATAATCCATATCCAAGAACCATCGCCTAAACAGCCGCCGTTATTGTTGTTGCCACAGCAGCACAATAACAAGATAATCCATATCCAGCTTTCTCCGTTAAATCCGCATCCAAATCCATTCATATCATAATACCTCCTTAAATTTAAGAAATGTTTTTGTTACATCTCTATACTATGAGGTATTTTGTAAAATATTGCCTGTCTAATAAAAATTTTTTTGTCGTACAAGCTAAATTTCTGTTCTTTGGTGAAATTGTTTTAAATTTCCCTGTTTTAACTCTCTTTTTTTGAGTTCTCCTAACACATCGTC
>CAMXTM010000296.1 GCA_947246775.1 uncultured Clostridium sp.
AGTGCATCTAATATCAACTTTAATTCTTCTATTCTGTCTTCTGGTGTAAAAAGTAGTTCTTTTAAAGCCTTAATAATTTCTGTATAATCGTTAGTAGCATCATAATCAGTATATCTTCTATTTGAAATAAATTGAGCAATCAGTGTTTTAAAACTTGTCCCTCCTAACTTTTGTAATTCATATAAGTTACAAAAATCACCATACCCCCACCAGATATCAAACTCTTTCCTTTTTCTGGAAAACAAGGGAAATCTTTTTTCATTATGGTAATCAATCCAATTTTCTAATGTACGTTCATAGACTCCTCCATAACGTTGCCAATATCCATTTTGAGGCTGCACTAATGCTTCTATCCAACGAATATCTATTTCTTTTGTGATAAAATGTCCTGCCATATAATATCCATCTCTTTTACACTCTATACGCCATAACACATTGCCAATATCTTTTATCAGTTCTTTGTCACGAAAATAAGGACAACACAAATCATAGGATTTTTCTGGCTCTGTCAAAAACTCCAGTACAAGCATACTAGGTAAATAAACTTTTCCACATCTTTTATAAAGTTCTTTTATCATTGTTCGATATTTTTCATCTGTGCGTCGCAGAATGTTATTTATCATTATTAGATTGATATCATATGTTAGGTTCCCTTTAAAAACATTTCGATAACCTGTAGAGTTTAATTTTTTACTTTCATTTCCATATTTTTCTAGCACATCTATCATTTTATCAGAACATTTATAGTCTATTGAAAATAGCATATTTTCTATTTTATTTTGTATAGAAATACTAGGTTCTTCTTTTTCTTCTAGTTTCAATAGTTCTGGTAACAATTTTTCAAGTGCATCTGCAAAAATATCGGATACTTCTTCTGTAGCACAATTTTTTAAATAAGGAAAATAGGTTTGTGGTCTTTTTTTTGCTTGTTTTATAAAATATTCTGTAATTTTAGGGTTATTAGACTGATGAGCTGATACCGGTTCTATAGGTTCTATATATCCTGACATTCTATATTGTTCATCTAAGTCATTATGTTGATTATTAAATGCTGACAATATTGTTAATGCTGCTGTTTTATATTTCCCTTTTTCTGTTTCTGCTAAATGGATAAGCAAATCTATATTTTGACTAGAATATCCTAACAATATCATTGCTTTTTCTCTTATAGACGGAGAACTATTCTCTAAAAGACTGATATAAAAATCATTTTCGCTGCCCTTTGCTACTTCTTCTAAAATTTCCAAGCGCCGTATCATATCTTTCTCGCCCTTAGCATCAAAATCTTTTTTGCAAAGTGGGATTACATCTTCTCCTATATATGTACTCAATATAAATGCTACTTCATATGCTAAGTCATCGTTAGGATTACCTAAATTGTTTATTAAATGAGAAAATAAGCGAAAATCTCTAAAAATATACTTATCATTTTCTCTATTATTGTAACGAAAATCATTCACAGGAACTCTAGTATATTTTCCTGTTATTGTCAGCGCTGTTATAACAGGCTCTAATTCAGTATATTTGATATGCTTAATACTTCCCCTTGCAAATATTTCTATGTCTTGCTGGTTTTCCTTTTTTACAGCATAATCAGCTTGAGTACAAACTACAGCATCTACTAATGCAATCGCTTCCATAAGCGAAATTTCTTTTTCTTTGTTTTGTTCGTCAAATAAGTGCTGTACTAACTGGTCTATTTTAGATAGTACAGGAGAAGACGCAGCGATGGTATGAAATTGTTCCGCTGTTTTTTTGAGTCTAAAGTCTTCTGATAATAAATTTGTACCCGCAATCGCAATCGTGTGTAGTCTGTCTTGCAGTTCATTTAATATCGCAATGCCCATTTTTTTATTCCCCCTTTTTAGTATAATAATCTAGCAATTTCTTTGTCTGTTACAATCGTGTGAGGTAGCGCAAATATAGTGTGACTTTCGTTATCGTATACCAATTCACAAAGTAGTGCTTGCTGTTTTAAAAAGGATTCATCAGGTAAATAATGCAAACTATTTAAAACGTCAATATGGTCATATTTGTTTTTTAATTCTATGGTGTCTCCAGTGCTGTCTTCCAATATGTACTTCTCCCCTACTTTGCTAATTTTTTCAAAAGCAATCAAATAAACAACTGATTTTTCAGAAAGCGGATTTTTTAATTCATTTTTTACTGCTTTTATGATTGGCGCTAAAATAGGTTGTGCTTTTTGCTTTATTGTATTGCAGTCCTGCTCTGTTACAGCACGATAAGAGGCACTTTCCCATCTTATTCTCTTATTGGTTTCTCCAGGATAAAAATATAATTTTGGTACTTGTATACACTCTTTTTCTGTATTGTCTTGTTTGATGTATTTTATCGCTCTTTTCGGTCTAATATTTTCTTTTTTAGAAACAATGCCATCTTCTAAATCAATCCAATAACCTATATCAACATATTCTTTTTTACTTTCGTTGTAAGTGATGTCAAAGCTGAGCTGTATTAGTTCTACATTTTCTTTGTATAAACCTAATTCTTGCAGTTGTGTTAACTGCCAAATATACCCTATTCTATCATATAGTGTAGAATTTTCCATAGATACTTGTTGTGTATCTATTTTTTGTTTTAAAAATACACGTGCTTTTTTAATTGTACTTTGTAGTTGTATAAAACCTTGTAATATTTCATTGTAATACTGTTTTTCTTTTTCAGGATATTGTTGTACATTTTCCATATCAATGAGTATTTGTTGCATCATAGCTTGTGAACCAGGCAAATAATAGTCTCCCATTTGTTTTGCTAAATCAGCATACGTTTTGAGTCCTTTTCCAGAAAGAGAAGCAATACCAGTTTGCAAAACTTCTTTTAAAAATTGTTCTGCTAAGTCTAAGCCCTCCAGTTGCTTTTGCATTTTTTTGGTGAGTGCTGATTTATTTACTTTTTTTGCTTTTGTTGGGTCTGCCGCATTTTCTTTTTTCTTTGCTATTTTTTTCCTTTTTGAAATAATGTCCTCTGGAATTTCACAAGTAGTAAATGGTTTATTTGCAATGTAGTCAAATAAAAGTGCTAATGCATGTTTGCAAGGAAATTGATGACTCGGACAATTACAACGAAAAACAGGTGCTGATGGGTCTATAAAGTCTGCTGTTGTAATATAAGGATTTTTGCCACCACCTTTACATTCGCCATAAAGCAATGTTTCATCTGCTGATTTGCTCAATACAATAAATCCATTTTGCTGTGATATTTTTTTAGCATTTGTTATACTGTTTGTATTGATAGCAACTCTTTCAATCAATTCTGTTGTGATAGATAACATAGAACCAGTATCCTCCTTTTTATGATAATCGTTATAATATCACTATACCACTTTT
>CAMXTM010000297.1 GCA_947246775.1 uncultured Clostridium sp.
AAAAACTTCTACACCTAAGAAGCCTAACTCAGCGTTAAGAAAAATTGCCAGAGTTCGTCTTTCTAATGGTATTGAGGTAACAGCTTATATTCCAGGTGAAGGACACAACTTACAAGAACATAGTGTTGTTCTTATTAGAGGTGGAAGGGTAAAGGACTTACCTGGTGTACGTTATCATATTGTTAGAGGAACATTGGATACAGCAGGCGTTGCAAATAGAATGCAGGCTCGTTCTAAATATGGTGCAAAACGTCCAAAAGCGAAAAAGTAATAAAAGATTGTAAAAAGAAATGCCTTATACAAAATCAATACCATCTGCAAATTGCTTAGATATAAAAGATTGACGTATGAAGGCATGACAACACGAGAAACAAAGCTCGTGAAGTACCGAGAATATATTTATTCATTAAGGAGGGAAGAATCGTGCCAAGAAAAGGACATGTTGCAAAGAGAGAAGTTTTAGCAGACCCTTTATATAATAGTAAGCTGGTAACAAAGCTGATTAACAGCATTATGTTAGATGGCAAAAAGGGAGTTGCTGAAAAAATTGTTTATGGTGCATTCGAGAAAGTAGCAGAAAAAACAGGTAAAGAGCCATTAGAGGCTTTTGAGGAAGCTCTCAATAATATTATGCCAGTGTTGGAAGTAAAAGCACGCCGTGTTGGTGGTGCAACTTACCAAGTACCAATGGATATTAGACCAGAGAGAAGAAGAACTCTTGGACTTCGTTGGTTAACAATTTACAGTAGAAAACGTGGCGAAAAAACAATGATTGACCGTTTGGCGGGAGAAATCATGGATGCATTGAATAATGCAGGCGGTGCTGTAAAGAAAAAAGATGAAACACATAAAATGGCAGAAGCAAACAAAGCATTCTCACATTACAAATGGTAATGGCATAAAGAGAATAAAAAATTTTATAAAAGTTTATATATACGATAAAGGAGGAGTTCAGCGTGGCAAACAGAGCGTTTCCACTTGCTAAGACTAGAAATATCGGTATCATGGCGCATATTGATGCTGGTAAGACGACTCTTACAGAACGTATTTTGTTCTATACAGGACGTAATTATAAGATTGGTGATACACATGAAGGTACTGCTACTATGGACTGGATGGAACAGGAACAAGAAAGAGGTATTACAATTACATCTGCGGCAACAACTTGCCAGTGGAATGAAAATAGAGTTAATATCATTGATACACCAGGACACGTTGACTTTACAGTAGAAGTTGAACGTTCTTTGCGTGTATTAGATGGTGCAGTATGTGTATTCTGTGCAAAGGGCGGTGTAGAACCACAGTCTGAAACAGTTTGGCGTCAAGCTGATAACTATAATGTACCAAGAATGGCATTTGTCAATAAAATGGACATTATGGGCGCAGATTTTTATAATGTATTGCAAATGATGAAAGATAGATTAGGCTGTAAACCAGTTGCAATGTTTTTGCCAATTGGTGCAGAGAGCGACTTTGTTGGAGTTATCGACTTAATTAAAATGAAAGCATTTATTTATGAAGATGACTTGGGTAAAGAAGTTGATGAGGAAGAAATTCCTGATGATATGAAAGAAAAAGCAGAAGAATATCATCAACTTATGATAGAAGCGATTGCAGAGACTGATGAAGAATTGATGGATAAATATTTAGCAGAAGAAGAAATCACAGCAGAAGAATTAAAAGCTGCTATGAGAAAAGCTTGTATTAGCTGTGAATTAGTTCCTGTGTTCTGTGGTTCTGCATATAGAAATAAAGGTGTTCAAAAATTGTTAGATGGCGTTATTGAGTATATGCCAGCACCTATTGATATTCCTGCTATTAAAGGTATTGACCCAGATACAAATGAAGAAACAGAAAGACATGCTTCTGATGAAGAACCATTTTCTGCATTGGCATTTAAGATTATGAATGACCCATTTGTTGGTAAATTGGCATTCTTCCGTGTGTATTCTGGAACATTAAATTCTGGCACATATGTTTATAACTCTACAAAGGGTAAAAAGGAACGTGTTGGACGTATATTGCAGATGCACGCAAATCATAGAGAAGAAATTGATAAAGTATATTCAGGAGATATTGCTGCGGCAGTAGGTTTTAAATTAACAACAACTGGAGATACTATATGTGATGAAGACCATGAAGTAATATTAGAATCTATGGTATTCCCAGAGCCAGTTATTGAAGTTGCGATTGAGCCAAAAACAAAAGCTGGCAGAGATAAAATGGGTATTGCTTTGGCAAAACTTGCAGAAGAAGACCCAACATTTAAAACATATACAAACCAAGATACTGGCGATACAATTATTGCTGGTATGGGAGAACTTCACTTGGAAATCATTGTTGACCGTTTGTTGAGGGAATTCAAAGTTGAAGCAAATGTTGGTGCGCCACAAGTTTCTTATAAGGAAACATTTAGAAAAGCAGTTGACGTAGAAGGTAAATTTGTTCGTCAGTCTGGTGGTCGTGGACAGTATGGACATTGTAAAGTAAGATTCTATCCAATTGGCACAGATGCAGAGCATAACTATGAATTTGTAAATAGTACAGTTGGTGGTTCTATTCCAAAAGAATATATACCAGCGATTGATAAAGGTATACAAGAAGCAATGCAAAGTGGTATATTGGGAGGATACCCTGTACTTGGTGTAAAAGCGGAAGTATATGATGGTTCATACCATGATGTAGACTCCTCTGAAATGGCATATCAAGTAGCAGGTTCTATGGCATTTAAAGAAGCTATGAGAAAAGGCGATGCAGTATTGCTTGAGCCAATTATGAAAGTAACTGTATCTGTACCAGAAGATTATATGGGCGATGTAATTGGAGATATTAACTCACGTCGTGGTAGAATTGAAGGTATGGAAGCAAGAAGTGGCGTACAAGTAATTCATTCATATGTACCATTAGCTGAAATGTTTGGTTATTCCACAGACCTTCGTTCTAAATCACAAGGACGTGGAACATATGTAATGGAAGTTGACCACTATGAACCTTGTCCAAAATCTGTACAAGAGAAAGTTTTGGAAGGTAGAAAAGCTGACGCATAATTTTTTTTGTATAAACTACTTCAAAAATAGAATATTTACTTGCAAATAATGCTAATATTCTATATAATGAAAACAATATAGTTAATAAATTGTACTCTTAGACAATTTAAAGGAGGATATTTAAAAATGGCTAAACAAAAATTTGAAAGAACCAAACCCCATATGAATATTGGTACTATTGGTCACGTTGACCATGGTAAAACAACTCTTACAGCTGCTATCACAAAGGTATTGGCAGAGAGAGTTGAGGGTAACGCAGTAGTAGATTTTGAAAATATCGATAAAGCTC
>CAMXTM010000298.1 GCA_947246775.1 uncultured Clostridium sp.
CTACTTATGTAAGAATGACCTGGAACTGGCCATGCAAATTGTCCACCTGTATAAGTTACATTTCCCATCGCTGCACCGCCGCCTGAAGAAGAACTTGAGCTACTAGAACTACTACTACTTTGTTTTGCTGCCGCTGCCTGTGCTGCTGCTTTTCTCTTTGCTTCTTCCGCTGCTTTTTTTCTTGCTTCTTCTGCTTTTCTATTCGCTTCGTTAATCAGTCTTTCTACTTCTGCACTCGCTTGCTCCCATGATGCTAATTCTTCTTCATATTTTTTAGCGTCCATACGATATTGCTCTGAAACTCTCTGTTTTTCTGCTAATTTTTGTTCCAAATCAGCACTTTTTTGTTTCTGTTGCTCTACCAAAACAGCAATTTCATCACGCTCTATTGTAATCTCTTTTTCTTTTGCCTCTATAATACTTTGATTTCTCTTTAATTCTTCTAGTGTATTTTTATCATAGTCCATAATTTGATGAATATATTGCGTTCTGCTCAGCATATCAGTAATGCTATCCGCCTGCATAATCGCTTTTAAATACCCTACAGAACCATTTTCATGCATAAATTTAACCCTTTGACGAAATGTTGCCATTTGACTTTCTTTCTTTTGTGTTGCTTCTTCCAAATCTTTTTGTGCTTGTTCCAGATTTTTTTGTGTTTCTTCTAGTCTATTACTTACTTTTTCTAATTCATCTTGTGCCTCTGCTACACTTTTATCTAATTGAGAAATTTCTTCTGTAATTGTCTTTTGTTTTTGTTGTGTTTGCTGCAATGCATTTTGTGCATTTTGTTTGTTTTGTTGGTACTGTGTCTTCTCCTGCTGAAGTTGATTGATTGTCTTTGCCGCTAATACTTCATACTGAGGCTGCACAGCTAAGCCAATCGCTAAACAACTCATAATACATACTATTCTTTTTTTCATAACAAATGCCATCCTTTTTTCTGTTATACCTTCAAGTGTTTTCTAATTGATGTGACACTGCCTATTACACCAAGTAAAATACCAAATATCAATGAAAATGGCAGCAATACAGAAAATATTTCACCGCTTTCACGGAATGTTACCATGTTTTGAATTACTGGGAAAAAGTCATATATCATACTAACTGACTTTGCATATGCAGGCCATGCAATTATCATAGGTATCAACGCTCCCAGCAAACCAATCAATACTCCCTCAATAATAAAAGGCCATCTAATAAACCAGTCAGTTGCTCCAACATATTTCATAATGTTGATTTCTGTTTTTCTTGTAAATACTGAAATTTTTATGGTATTGACTATAATTACTACTGATATAATCACCAATATAGCAATAATCACTATGCCTAGTACCGTAATAATTGTATTGACTTTAATCAGCACTTCTGTTTCAGAATGGGCATCTTTTATATTTTCCAAGTCACCCCTCTGTTTGATTTGATTCAAATATTGAAGCACAGAATCTTGATTTTTAATATCATCAACAGAAATATTAAATGAATTGGAAAGTGGATTATTCTCTCCCTCTAATCCTGCCAATATATCATCTGCATCTAATTCCTTTTTTAAATCCTCTAATGCTGCATCTGGTGAAACATATTCTACTTCCGTAACGTGTTCTATATTCTCAATTTCTTTTTTAACACTTTCTACCTGCTCCGCTGTTGCATTACTTGGCATAAATGTTGCTATACCTATATCATCTTCCAACTGTGCCAACATATACTGCAAATTACTTACCATACAATAAGAAAATGACATAATCAATATACAAGCTGCTACTGTCGCCATTGATGCAATTGTCATCAGCCTATTTTTTAATAGCCCAGAAAAACTTTCCTTAAAATAATATCTAATTGAACTCGGTTTCATCGCCATAACCACCTTTTTGAATATCTCGAATCACTTGCCCTCGTCTTAATGTTACAACTCTTTTTTGCATCATATCTACAATATCTTTTGCATGAGTTGCCATAACGACGGTTGTGCCTCTCCTATTGATGTCTTCTAATAAATCCATAATGTCCCATGCTGTGCCAGGGTCTAAATTTCCTGTTGGTTCATCACAAATTAATATTGGTGGATTATTTACAATCGCCCTTGCCAACGCTGTTCTTTGCTGCTCTCCTCCAGAAAGCTGATTTGGATAGCTCCTTGATTTCTTTGCCAGCCCCACCAATGAAAGCACTGCTGGCACATTACGTCTTATTTGTTTTGATGGTGCTTCAATTACCTGCATAGCAAACGCTACATTCTCATACACTGTCTTATTTGGCAGCAATCGGAAATCTTGAAACACTACCCCAAGGCTTCTTCTCAAATAAGGTATCTTCTCTCTTGGTAAATCATTCGTTACCACATTATTGATTGTGATTTTTCCTTCTGTTGGGTCTAATTCCTTCAAAAGTAACTTTATTAGTGTAGATTTGCCAGAACCACTAGAACCAACAAAAAATACAAACTCACCTCTTTCGATGTGTATAGAAACATCTTTCACACCTGCCGAACCATTTGGATATACTTTTGATACGTGTTCTATGTTTATCAAAAAAATCTTCCTTTCTTGTTTCTTGGGCAAAAATAAACTATCAATACAAAGACCGCAAAACTACTTCCTAAACAGCACTGCTTGTCCCTCTATTGTCCCTTTCAAAGGAGCATTATTACTGATTTTCGCCATATTTTATTCCTTTTCTCGCTTAAACATTATAACATAGACAAAGGGTAGGTGCAATTCCCTACCCCCTGTATTTTTTAAACTTTTTTTTGACAATTCATTTTTTATTACATTCTACTATATTATAACGTGCCTTAATATGACATTTTGTCCATATAAATCATATACTTACTTACCATTAATGTAATCTTAAATATAATTGCATCGTCAAAATTGCGCAAATCCAGCCCCGTCATTTTTTGCAATTTATCCAAACGATACACTAATGTATTTCTATGAATATAAAGTTGTCTGGAAGTTTCCGAAACATTCAAATTATTTTCAAAAAATTTGTTCACTGTTGCCAATGTTTCATCATCAAAGTCATCTATTGTTAATCCATGCAACACTTCTTTTATAAACATTCTACAAAGTGGCAATGGCAATTGATATATCAAACGCCCAATGCCAAGTCTCTCATAATTGACAATATGTTTCTCTGTCTCAAATATTTTGCCTACTTCTAATGCCATCTTTGCTTCTTTATAAGAACGGGAAACATCTTTTAAATCGCTCACAACAGTACCTATAGCAATAAACACTTTACTATTCATTTCTATATTTAACATATCAGCTATTGTTTTTGCTATCTTTTCAATGTCGTCCATATTCTCTTTTTCTCTTAACTCTTTTACC
>CAMXTM010000299.1 GCA_947246775.1 uncultured Clostridium sp.
TTCTCCAATTAGTAACCCAGAGGGAAGCAAGGAACGTCAGCTAACTGTATTAAAGAAAATGTTTGATTTGGGCTATATTTCAGAGGGAGAGTATAACCAAGCAAAAGAAGAAGATATTTTTAGTAATTTAGTAGGAAGTATTACAGAAGAAGTCAGCGGCGAGGCAAAACATGACTATTTTGTAGATGCGCTGATTGAACAAATTGCAACAGACTTGCAAAATGAAAAAGGCATGACAAAGGCACAAGCATATGACAAAATTTATAGTGGTGGTTTAAAAATCAATGCGACTGTAGATATGAATATACAAAATATTATGGAAGAAGTTTACAACGATGATTCTTTCTTCCCTAACTCAAACACATTGGAGGCAACCTATACCATTTCCGTTATGGAGGGTGAGGACAAACAAAGCCACTATTATGAAACAAAAACAGTTAACTCTCAAGAAGAAGCAGAAGCGTTTGCAGAAGAAGTTAGAGCAAAATATGCAGATGCGACGCACCAAATGGTAGCAGAAAAATTATCTGTTACAACGTCTTTGCAGTCTGCTATGGTTATTATGGATTATCACAATGGTGAAATTAAAGGCTTGATAGGTGGACGAGGTAAAAAACAAGGCGATACCGTATTTAATCGTGCCACACAGGCATTGCGTCAACCAGGTTCTTGTTTTAAAATACTTGCGGCATATGCGCCAGCGATAGATATGGGATTACTTATGCCAGGCTCTATTATTGTCGATGCACCTTTAAAAGTAGGCGAAAAAGAGTTCCAGAACTGGGATAAAAAATATAGAGGCCCTACTACAGTGAGAGAAGGTGTCACTCGTTCTATGAATATCCTTGCTGTTAAGGCGCTGATGATGGTAGGCTATGATAAGTCTTACGAATATTTACAAAACTTTGGTTTTACTTCATTAGTAGATGATGATGAAAGAAATGGACAAATCTTTAGCGATAAGGGTGCAGCCTTAGCATTAGGTGGTATTACAGATGGTATTTCTGTATTAGAATTGACAGGCGCATATTCTACCATTGCAAATGGTGGTTTGCACTATAAACCAAGATTTTATACAACCATTTATGACCATGATGGCAATGTATTTTTGGAAAACAAAGATGAGCCTACTAGAGTTATCAAAGAAAGCACAGCATATTTGTTAACAGATATGATGGTAGATGTTGTAACAAAACGTAGTTTTTATAATACAGGTAGTGCTGCAAAATTCAATGGTATGAGCATAGCAGGAAAAACAGGTACAACAACAGATGACAAAGACTTGATGTTTGCTGGATTTACCCCATATTATTGCGGTGCGATATGGTTGGGCTATGACACACCAAAAACAATGAAAAATAGTGGTACAGTGCATTTGAATGTATGGAAAGAAATTATGTCAAGAGTGCATGAGGGCAAAGAAGATGTTGGTTTTGCACGTCCAGATGGCATTGTGTCAAGAACATTCTGCTCTGCATCTGGTATGCAACCAAAATCCATATGTAGTAGAGATTATTATGGTAGTAATACTGCAAAATCTGACTTGTGTGCTTCTGATTTTGGTTCTTCTTCCGAAACTTGTACCTACCATAAGAATTATTCTGTTTGCTTAAAATCAGGAAAACTTGCAAATTCACATTGTGCAGCAACAAGCGTTGTATTGGCAGTTAATCCAGAAACGGGCGAAATTGTCAATAAAGCGGTTGGCGAGGGTAAAGTGGATATTGATATTCATAGCACTTGTACAATGCATAGTGCAAGCAATCCAGGCTATGTACCTAAGCCAAAACCACAAAAAGTGGATTCTGATATTCCAATTGGTGGAGAGTATCCAGAACAGAATAGTGAAAGTAACACAACAACAACGACAACAACAGAAAATACAACAACGACAACTACACCAAGTACGCCAGAGGAATCAACACCAACGCCTACTCCAGAGCCAGCACCAGTTGTTGAGCCTGAACCAACAACGTCGTCTGGTGGCGATATGTCCGTACCGATTGGTGCAGAATAAAAAAACAATCCCCTCTTTGAAAATCTCAAAGAGGGGTATTTTTATGTTATTTAATATTTGTCTTTCCAGTACATTAAACTATTGCAAGCATCGCTATAGATTTGTAAATTATTTAGATAGTTTTTGATAGATTTTGGCACATCATGCTTTTGGAATACATCAGCAACCTTTTTGATGTCATTTAGGTTTCCTTTAAAAGGCACTTTTTCCTCTCCATACCAATCACCAGACCATATTTTTACAACGCAACCATAGAAATGGTTTGATGGATTTTCATTATACCACTTGCCATCTTCTCCTTGCGCATAGTAGAGATGTTTAGGAATAGAGTAAGAGCTTTCCTGCCAGAAAAATTTAAAATCTCTTGGAGGTTCTTTTGTAATATCCAACATACCAGGAACAAGTCCACCTGTATCAAACTTAAAACTATTGAAGTCTTTATAATAGCCTTTTAAATCAGTTGGAGCAGTATAGTTTTCGATTCCTTTGTCTTCCGCTACAAAATTGACTTCTTCTTCTAAAGCGTCTGTTAATTCTTTCGCTTTATAATAATATTCTGCATTATAATAAACATATCCATTAGAGCCATATTCACAATACTGCTTTCCCTCATTACTATTTTTACGATTTGCTGCTGTATTGATAGAATAGCGAAAATCATAATAGAGATGATTTAGCAATGCAGTTTTTTCGATGTCAAAATCTCCCATATAACCTTTTTTTGTATAGGTTTCAAATGCCTCATCAGCAATATCACAAAAATGATTCATTACATCATCAACCGTTGCCTTTCCATTCATAAAATCACCAGCAATTTCTTCTGCACTTAACCAAAAATTTCTTTCCATTTGACTAATCTCACTGCTATGAAGTTCGCTACCACCATATCTATTAAAACGATGACTAATAGGATACTTTTTTTCTCTTTCCTCAAATAGTTTTTGCTGATAGTCTGCTTGCATTTTTTGGTATTTTTCATCTTTTGCTAAAACATCTTGTATTTCTTGCCTTTTTGTGTCGCTTAGCTCAAAGCGGTCAATACTAGTTCCTTTTGTAGCATTGTCTTGTACACTATCATTTTCTGTTTTGTTATCTTCTTTTTTTGGAACATATGGTGTAAATTTGATTTCTGTCACTTTACATACTTTCATACGATTATCCCCTTTCCTATTGTGTTGTTTTGACTATACTTGTTTATATTATAGTTATCGTAAGATTTAGGCATTTCATAATACAAATTTCATTACAAACTTTGACATATATTTTAGGATATTTTTGTATATTTTTATGAAATAGGATTGTC
>CAMXTM010000300.1 GCA_947246775.1 uncultured Clostridium sp.
GTACTGCCTTCGATTGTGATGTTATTAGAATCGTAAAGTAATATGAGTTTACCTAATTCCATGGTACCTGCTAATGAAGCTGCCTCTGCAGAAACACCTTCCATCAAACAGCCATCACCACATATTACATAAGTATAGTGGTCTACAATTTTATGTTTTTCTGTATTAAATTTTGCTGCTAAATGTTTTTCGGCAAGTGCAAAGCCAACTGCATTTGCAATACCTTGTCCCAAAGGACCAGTTGTGATTTCAACACCTTTTGTATGTTTATACTCTGGGTGTCCCGGAGTCAAAGAGCCTTTTTGACGAAATTGTTTTAAATCTTCTATGCTTAAGCCATATCCAAACAAATGCAATAAAGAATATAGCATTGCAGAACCATGTCCTGCGGAAAGTATAAATCTATCTCTATCTACCCAATCTGGGTTTGCTGGATTGTGTTTCATTTCTTTTGCCCAAAGTGTATACGCTGCTGGTGCTGCTCCCATAGGTAAACCAGGGTGTCCACTATTTGCTTTTTGTATTGCCTCAGCAGAAAGAAAACGAATAGTATTTACAGCTAATTGTTCCACTTGATTCATTCAAAATCCCTCCTCTATTAAAATATTAAAGACTTTATTTCAAACCCTAACAATTTTTTAAAAAGATAAAGTTTAATAAAAGTAAGCGAAAGACAAATATCACATTGTCTTTCACTTATATTTATGTAAATTTTTCTATCTATGTTTTATTTATTATTTATTTTTAATTCCCTCTATTACTCTGTCAGCAATGTCACGAGGCAACAAACAGTATTTGTCTAACAATTCTTCATGTTCAGCAGACTCTGTAAACTGGTCTTTGATACCAATACGTTCCATTTTTGTAGGCAATTTTTCAGCTAAAACTTCAGCTACTGCACTTCCTAAACCACCAATAATGTTATGGTCTTCTGTGGTAAATACTAAACCAGTTGCTTTTGCTGCTTTTAATACAGCTTCTTCATCCAAAGGTTTTATACAAGGCATTTCAATTACTTTTACTTTATAACCTTCTGCTGCTAATAATTTTTCTGCTTCTAAAGCACGATAAACAGCAGCACCTGTTGTAAATATAACAGCGTCATCACCTTTGTCAACTAATGTATTTGCTTTACCAATTTCAAATTTGTAATTGCTATCAAATACTTTTGGTGAAACGTTTCTTCCAATTCTCATATAAACAGGACCTTTATATTTTGTAATTGCTTCTGTAATTACTTCTGTGGAAGCTGCATCTGCTGGTTCTACAATAACTAAATTAGGAATAGAACGTAAAACACCAACATCTTCAATACCTTGATGGGTAACGCCTTCTTGACCACCAGACATACCACTAAGACCTGCAACAATTTTTACATCTAAATTTGGATAACAAATAAAAGTTCTAATTTGTTCACATATTCTCATGGAAGCAAATGTTGCATAAGTAGCAATAAATGCTTTTGCTCCACTAGCAGCCATACCAGCAGCAACCAATGCCATATTTTGCTCTGCAATACCAACATTAATTGCTCTTTCAGGATATTTACTGTGCATTTGAGCACCGCCAACAGATTTTAATGTGTCTGCTGCAACATACATAATAGTAGGGTCTTGTTCCGCCATACGATATAAAGCATTTCCAAAAGCAACTCTAGTAGATTCTTTATCAAATACAACACTCATATATCACACCTCCAAATCTTTCATTGCAATCTCATACTGTTCGTCATTCACTGGGCTTTGATGCCATTTGTTGTCATGTTCCATAAATGATACGCCTTTACCTTTTATTGTCTGAGCAATAATAACAGTAGGTGTTCCATGATGATTTACTGCCATTTCTAATTTGCTAACAATATCTTGCATATCATGACCATTGATTTCTAAAACATTCCAACCAAAAGCACGCCAACGTTCTGCCATGTTATTCATAGGATTGATGTCTAAAGTAGAGCCACAGCTCTGGAAATAATTTTGGTCTACAATTGCAATTAAATTATCTGTTTTCAATACAGGGGCAACATTGATTGCTTCCCATAAAGTACCTTCATTCATTTCTCCGTCGCCAAGCATAACAAAAACTTTACTTTTCTTTTTCGTTTGTTTTAAGTAGTATGCCATACCTAAACCAATACCTAAACCATTTCCTAAAGAGCCGCTTGTCATATCTACACCGGGTGTTTTACCATAAACTGGGTGTCCTTGCAATTTACTGTCAATGTGACGCAATGTAGGGAGGTATTCTTTTGGGAAATATCCCATATCAGCAAGAATAGAGTACAAAACTGGGCAAGCATGACCTTTTGAAAGAATAAAACGGTCACGGTCTTCTTTATCAGGATTTTTTGGGTCTATATCCATAAAACCATAATAAATAGCAGTACAGATGTCTGCACAGCTAAGTGCAGGAGCAGGGTGTGCAGAACGTCCACAAGCATGGGACATTTCTACAATTCCACGACGAACAACTTTCGCTTGTTGTTCTAAAGCCAAAATATCTTTTGTCTTAGGCATAAAAATTCCTCCTATCATAAAAATAATTAAAATTATTGAGTTTACTAATGTTAAAAGCTGCCAAGCAATATAAATATGCTGAAATATAAAATTGAAATTATCAATATTGACTCAGCAGCTCAAAGAAGAGGTAAAAATTTAATTATGGTTTATTAAAATAAGAATGACAGTTTTAAACATGAATTGGTAATGTTATTCTTATTTGTTTACAAATAAAATCTTGCCAGAGCCTTTTACAGATTGCTCAAATGCTTCTTGACATTGGTCTAAAGTAAAACGATGTGTTACAACATCTAAAACATTAATCTTTTTAGCAGTAATTAAAGAAGAAACGTTCCACCATGTTTTCCAAATTCTACGACCAAAAATGCCTTTTATTTTTAGACCTTTTGTATTGATGTTAGCAGTTACATTGATAGGAACTTCACCACCTGGATGTCCTACTGTAATAAGCGTACCTTCTAATCGAATAAAATCAAATATTGTTTTGTAAGCAGGTGCTGCACCACTGGTTTCAATAACAGCATCTGCACCGCCTCTGTTTGCACATAATTCTTTTACTTTTACAACAGCATCTTCTTTTGCTGGATTGATGACAATAGCACCTAAATTTTTAGCAAGATTTAAACGATATTCATCTAAATCTGTGGCAATAACACGAGCAGCATTGCCTGCTTTTAAAATCAAAATAGCAAGTAAACCAATAGGACCACATCCATTTACTACAACAGTATCACCAGGCTGAACATCACACTCTTCCACAGCTCTCATTGCAACTCCAGCAGGTTCTAAAAGA
>CAMXTM010000301.1 GCA_947246775.1 uncultured Clostridium sp.
TTCTGTTCTTTTACTTCTTTTTTTGTTTGATTTGGTCATTATTTTGTGACATATAAAATAAGAACAATAAATTTTGCACAAAAAATAAATAAAAATTATAGAACAGAAAGTAATTTTAAAATAGAAAAATTGTATTTATTAAGCAAATATTTATAAAAAATAAAATAGAAAATAGTGCAATATTTTCCAATTCAGAGAAAAGTAGATAAAAATAGAAATAAAATATTGTATAAAATAGATAAATAAAAATAGAAAATAGAAATAAAGTATGTGCTAGTAAAAAATTGTGATATAAGGTATAATAACGATAACAAAAACAAGCTCCAAAAAACGAATGTTTTTTATATATAGCACAAATTTTATACTTAAAATAAAACAGCGAAATAATGGAGGGAGTCTTTGTATTAAATAGTATAGAAAGGGGTGAGGCTGCGTAAGCAGCAAGAAGTATGATTACGACAACTAACTTAAATGAATTATTTCAAATCGTAAATGTGGAACACGGTGAACCCCACCACGTTTTGGGTATGCATGAGGTAGAACACGAAGGAAAAAAATTTGTAGCCGTAAGAGCCTTTGTACCACAAGCAAAGGAAATCGTAGTAGTAGATGATGCTGACCAAGATAAGACATATCCTATGATGAAAATACATGAAGATGGTTTTTTTGAAGTCATTATAGAAGATAGACAAGAATGGTTTAAGTATCAATTATCCCTTACAGATTATCAAGATAACCATTGGACAACATATGATGCCTATTCCTTTGCGCCTACTGTATCAGAGTATGATAGATACCTTTTTGGAGCAGGAAACCATTACAAAATTTTTGAAAAACTGGGCGCACATATTATCACAGTAGATGGAGTAGAGGGTGTTTCCTTTGCAGTATGGGCGCCAAATGCAAAAGCAGTAAGTGTCATTGGTAACTTTAATAGCTGGGACAGCAGAAGAAATCCAATGAGAGTATTGGGAGAATCTGGAATTTGGGAAATATTTATACCTGGATTAAAAGAATTTGACCAATATAAATATCAAATCAAAGATAAATTCAATAATGTGTGTGATAAAGCAGACCCATATGCCTCTTTTGCGCAGTTAAGACCAGACACAGCGTCTGTAGTATATGATAATAGTCGTTACGTTTGGGGAGATAAAGCATGGGTAGATGATAGAAATAGTGAACATATTTATCAAGGTCCTGTCAATATTTATGAAGTACACTTTGGTAGCTGGATGAGAATACCAGAAGAAGATAATCGTTCTATGACCTATTTAGAGGGCGCTGAAAAATTGGTAGCATATGTCAAAAAAATGGGCTATACACATATTGAGCTTTTGCCTGTTGAAGAACATCCTTTTGATGGAAGCTGGGGATACCAAGTAACAGGATATTATGCACCAACAAGCCGCTTTGGAACACCAGATGAATTTAAAGCATTTATTGATGCTTGCCATAGGAATGGCATAGGTGTTATTTTAGACTGGGTACCAGCGCATTTTCCAAAAGATGCTTTTGGCTTAGCACGTTTCGATGGTACAGCATTGTATGAACATCAAGACCCAAAACAGGGAGAACACCCAGATTGGGGAACATTGATATTTAACTATGGAAGAAATGAAGTTAGAAACTTCTTGATTGCAAATGCAATTTATTGGATTGAAGAATTCCACTTAGACGGCTTGAGAGTAGACGCAGTTGCATCTATGCTTTATTTAGACTATGGTAAAAATGATGGACAGTGGGTACCAAATGAGCATGGCGGTAGGGAAAACTTGGAAGCAGAGGAATTTTTAAGACATATGAACTCTGTTATCACAGGTAGACACCCTGGAGTTATGATGATTGCGGAAGAATCTACTGCTTGGGCTGGAGTGACAAGAAGTGCAAACTATGGCGGTTTGGGCTTTAGTTTAAAATGGAATATGGGTTGGATGAATGACTATCTTTCCTATGTAAAGAAAGACCCTATTTATAGAAAATATCATCATGATAGTTTAACATTTAGTATGGTATATGCTTATACAGAGAACTTTATTTTAGTATTGTCACATGATGAAGTAGTACATGGTAAATGTTCTATGATGGAAAAAATGCCTGGAGACTTGTGGCAAAAATTTGCGAACTTGCGTGTAACATATGGCTTTATGTATGGACACCCAGGTAAAAAACTGTTATTTATGGGTAGTGAATTTGGACAATTTGCAGAGTGGAGCGAAGCAAGAAGCCTTGATTGGCACTTGTTAGAATATGATACACATCAAAAATTGCATCAATATATGAATGATTTGAACCATTTGTATTTGCAAGAGCCAGCACTGTGGGAAAAAGATTTTGACCCTACAGGATTTGAATGGATAGAATGTAATGATAGAGATAGAAGTATTATTGCATTTATCAGGAGAGGGCAAGACCATACAAAAGAATTGATATTTGTATGTAACTTTACACCAGAGACCTATTTTGGCTTTAGAATTGGCGTTCCAGTAGCAGGCACATATGAGGAAATCTTTAATAGTGATGATGAAAAATATGGCGGTAGTGGTGTTATCAATAGAAAACCATTGGTTAGCGATAGAATTGATTGGAATGGAAGACAGAGTAGTATAGAATTAAAAGTACCACCACTTGGCGTAACAGTATTGAGAAGAACAGAGCAAAATGACGCACACTAAATATCAAAAAAAAATTTTGTGAAGTTTTTAGAGGTAAAAAGACGGTTTTTTATTGACGTGAATTGTTTTTTTGTGTATAATTCAATAATGTGCTATATTAAAAAAAGGGATACCTGATTTAATGTAGTTTGTAACAAAGGAATCTCACACCTGGGAGGGAGGGAAATTCATGTCAGAGGTAAAGGTAAAAGAAAATGAATCCTTAGATAGTGCTCTTCGCCGTTTTAAAAGAAGTTGTGCAAAAGACGGTATTATGGGAGAAGTACGTAAAAGAGAACATTATGACAAACCAAGCGTTAAGCGCAAAAAGAAATCTGAAGCCGCTAGAAAACGCAAATTCAAATAATGTTTTAACAAAGGGATGAGTTGTATGGCATTAAAAGAGCAGCTTTTTGAAGACTTGAAAAATGCTATGAAAGAAAAAGATACAATACGAAAAGATACAGTACAGTTGATTCGTTCAGCTATTCTACAGTTTGAAAAAGATAACAAAGTAGAGCTTGATGACAAAGGCATCATTGAAGTGATTGCAAAACAATTAAAGAGTCGCAAGGATTCTTTACCAGATTTTATTAAAAGTGGTCGTCAAGATTTAATTGATAAGCTGAACAAGGAAATTGAGATA
>CAMXTM010000302.1 GCA_947246775.1 uncultured Clostridium sp.
GCAGCATATTCATCTGGGTCTGGTGTAAAATTGGCTACTGTCTTTCCAATATCACCTTTGTCTTCTGTGTCATATACGACAGTTTGTTTATCATCATAAATAGTACAATACATACTAGGGAAATTTTCGTTTGTTGTTTTAATTTTGTCAAAAGTTGTTATGTCAATATCTGCCATAATAACACCAACAACATGGTTATCCAATGTAATTGGACTAGCATAACTCAGTAATTGATTTCCTTCAAATTCATAAGGGTCTGTTACAATTGCCTTTTGAGCAGTAATTGCGTCTTTGTAATATGTTTCTTGAGAATATGTATCATAACTTCCAAAAGGTGTAACAGCATCATTTGCTGTTCTTTCGTTGATATAGAATGCGTAATCTCTTAAATTAGATTGAAATGCATAAGGTTCAAACATAACACCAACACCTTCAATTGAAGCATTGTTTAATGCGGTATTACGTGCTGTTTCACGAAGATAGGCTTCTATGTCGAAGTTCATTGGTGATATTACTGTATTTGCATAAATACTGCTTAAAGATAGTGCAATGGCTGCTGGGTCAGTAGGAATTTCTGTTTGAACTGGGTCAGAGCCTAAAGTATCGTGTGTCCTTTCTACATAACTGGTCATATCTGATGCTACTGATTGTGCGGCATCAAAAATTTGTTGGAGCTGTATCGCGTTATATTCTGATATAACAGATAATTCTCCGTTAATCGCGCTAGTAATTGCACGTTTTGCCATTGAAATTGTAACTGCGATGAGCAATACAAAAATCAATGTTAGCATACCACCAATTTTTGTGGCAAGCTTCGTTGAAAGTTTCATTTTTTTAAACATTTTTGATTCTCCTCCTGTTTTGTCAACATAATTAAAAATAAGCAGACATTTTTCAAAGAATAAGTTTTTTTACAAAGAAAAGTTGATAAGAAAACTTTTTATTTGCTATTTTTATTATACAACGATGAATATAATTGTCAATAAAACAAGTGTCAAAAAAGAAAAACTAGTGAAATTTTTACGATAAAATTGATAGAAAAACTAGGAATGTTGTTTAAAATAAAATAAATAAGAAGTAATATCATATTAGTATTTTATTACTTCTTATTTTTGATAAAATTAGGAACGCCATTTTAAAAATTTTTTTTCTAGCAAAACAATAAGCTGATACATAATAGCAGCCATAATAGCAAGTAATATGACAGAAAGCATAACCCAGTCTAGTTTAAATATTTGAGAACCGTATACAATAAGATAACCGAGTCCAGACTGTGCCACTAAAAATTCACCGACTATCACACCAACAAAAGAAAGACCAACATTGATTTTGAGTGCATTGATAATAGTAGGAATACTGGCAGGTAATATCACTTTTGTTAAAACCTGTTTCTTTGTGCCACCAAATGTTTGTATTAATTTGATTTTGTCGCTGTCTATGTGTAGAAAACCATTTAGTACAGTCATAATGGTAACAACAATAGATGTCATAAGTGCTGTAGCAATAATAGATGTCATATTGTTACCAAGCCAAACAATGATAATAGGTGCTAATGCTGTTTTAGGTAAAGAATTAAGTATAACAAGGTAAGGCTCCATAACATCAGATATAAAATTGTTCCACCAAAGCAAAATTGCAATAAGTGTACCAAATACTGTACCTAAAACAAAGCCAACTACTGTTTCATATAGTGTAATGCCAATGTGTTTCCAGAGTATGCCTGTTTTTGCCATATTTGTCATAGCAAAGAACATTCTACTAGGTTGGCTAAATAAAAAGGGGTCAATCCATTGATATTGTGCAGCGACTTCCCAAAGAACAAAAAAAGCAATCAATAAAAATAGCTGTGTGCTGCAAACAAATATTTTTCTTTTTTTCACTTTTTTTAGATATTCTAGTTGCTGTCTGGAAACTGCTTCTGTATTGTTTTTATGATACATGAACATCTAACTCCTTCCAAATTTTATTAAAATAGTCTTTAAATTCTGGTGCTTCTCTTGCTTTCATAGGTGTTCTTTCTTCTATGCTTAAATCAATGTTGTATATTGATTTTAAAGTAGCAGGACGGTGAGAAAGTACAATAACTCTGTCAGAAAGACTAATTGCTTCTGAAATATCATGAGAAACTAATATAGCCGTTTTTTTCTCTTTTCTGATAATGGTACCAATTTCATCAGAAACATATAGTCTTGTCTGATAGTCTAATGCAGAAAAAGGTTCATCAAGTAGTAATATGTCAGGCTGTATTGCCAATGTACGAATGAGAGCAACTCTTTGTCTCATACCACCAGAAAGTTGAGAGGGCATATGATTTTTGAAATCACCAAGCCCATAAAGTTCTAAAAGTTTGTCTACTCTTTTTATATTTTCAGGAGTCAGTTTATTTTGAATTTCAAGCCCAAGACAGGCATTGCTGCGAATGTTGCGCCATTCTAATAAATAATCTTTTTGTAGCATATAACCAATATTTGTTTTGGAATAAATGTGATAATGACCGCTAGATGGCTTTATTAGTCCTGCAAGCATAGATAATATAGAAGATTTTCCACAACCGCTAGGACCAACAATACAAACAAATTCCCCTTGTTCTACAGAAAAACTTAAATCGGAAACAGCTTTTGTTTCGCCAGATGTAGTGTGATAACTAATATTTATGTTATTTAATTCTACCATAGAAGACATTTTTTCACTACCTCCCATATTTGTTTAATTTATTATATTGAGGGAGGGGACAAAAAGTGCTTTTCTAAAATAAAAAAATCATGCTACAAATGTAACATGATTTTATAAAGAATTTATTATTTTACTTCCTCATTGACAACGAGTGCCATAATTTCTAAATCTTGGTCTGTGTTGTTTTCTAAAGAGTGCCAGTCTCCCACATTGATAACACAAACATCGCCAGCTTTTACAACTGTTTCAGAGCGGTCGTTGTCAATAAAAACACCTTCGCCTTTTAATATTAAATAAGGTTCTGTATCATCAACATGCTGATGCCAGCCGATGCTGCTGTGAGGGCGAAGAATAACACGAGCATACATTTTGCCATGTCCCATCAGTTCATCTTTGCTCAATATGTGATGTATTTCCGCAGAACCTTTTCCGCCACGTAGACCTTCTACTTCTACAATATTTTCTTTTCTTACCATAATAAAATTCCTCTTTTCTATGTAATATTTTATATTTTTTGTTTACGATTGTAATTGTCATTATTATATCATAATGTGCTATTTTTAGCAATATAAAGGCGAGCAATTTTGTTATGGCAAGCCAGATAAATCGAATAGGGGTGTGTA
>CAMXTM010000303.1 GCA_947246775.1 uncultured Clostridium sp.
TTACTGCTTTTTGTGCAGTTATTAACGGTGGTAACTTGATGAAACCCTATGTAGTAGATAAAGTAGTAGATAAAAGTGGTAATATTGTATATGAAAATCAGCCAGAAGTAAGAAATCGTGTGATTTCAAGAGAAACATCAGATGCGATGCGTATTATGATGAAAGCAACGATTGAAGAGGGTACAGGTAAAAAAGCAAAAATAGAGGGCTATTCTATTGGAGCAAAAACAGGTACAGCACAGAATGGTAGCCGTAAAGCAAATAATAAATGGGCGTTGAGCTGTTTAACTTATTTTCCAGTAGAAAATCCACAGTATGTGGTGCTGACACTGATATATATGCCTGAAGATTATCAAGATGGTAAACAGACACCAGTACCTATGTCAAAAGAAATGATGGAAAGTATTATCAAATATAAAAATATACAGCCAAGTTATGCAGCGGACGGCAGTGCAATTGTAAAAAAACAAGGCACTGTAACAGTAGATGACTATACACAATCTGATATTTTTTCAACATTGTTGTCATTGGATAGTAAAAATTTAGATTATAAAACAGTAGGTACAGGAAATATTGTAGCAAACCAGTTCCCACATGGAGGCACACAAGTAGAAGAAGGTAGTCAAATTACACTTTACTTGGAAAAGGGCGAAGAAGATGAGGGAACGATGCCAGTACCAAATGTAAAAGGAATGACCTATACAGAAGCGGTTACTTTGCTAAACGATAGTGGTTTTGAGGCAGAGGCAGAAGATGACAAAACAAAAGGTGTTGTATTGTCACAAAGTCCAAAATATGGTGTTTCTGTAGAATTGGGTACAAAAGTAACGCTCACAATGGGCGAAGAAGAAAAAGAAGAAGAAGATTAATTTAAGTAAATAAATATTTATGAATATGCACCTTGTTTTGTCAATATATTGAACTATAATTGACAAAGGCAAGGTGTTTTTTATGAAAAAAATAACAATACAGATGAAAAAAAGATTGCTAGTATTTTTATTTCTCGCCAATATAGGCTGGCTGATATTGTTTGCTAGAGTAGTATATATACAAGTTTTTTTGGGAGAAGACCTACAAAGTAAAGCATATGAACAGCAAACAAGGGATAGACTGATTGCACCAAAAAGGGGTAGTATCTTAGATAGGAATGGGGTAGGGCTTGCACTAACAGAAACGGTCAATACCGTTAGTGTTATACCAGTACAAGTAAAACAAAAAGAAGAAACCGCAAAATATTTATCAGAAATGTTAGAATTGGATTATGATACCATTTTAGAAAAAATAAAACAAAATGTTGCGCTGGTTCGTATAAAGAGTAAAGTGGATAAAGAAATTGCAATAGAAATTAGAAAAAAGGGATTAGCAGGCGTAGTAATTGATGAGGATATTAAGAGAGTGTATCCATATTCTTCCTTAGCGTCGCAAGTGCTTGGTTTTGTGGGAAAAGACAATCAAGGTATTATTGGTTTAGAGTCAAAGTATAATGAATACTTAGAGGGAAAAGCAGGAAAAATATTGACGCTAACAGATTCCAGAGGACTGACAGTAGATAATGCCCAAGAAAGAATTGCACCAGAAGATGGTAAAACACTCATTACCAGTATTGATGTAGTAGTACAGCAGTATGCTGAGCAAACACTTGCAAAAGCAGTAGAAGCAAAGGGCGCAAAAAATGGCATTATTATTGTGATGAATCCTCAAAATGGAGAAGTGTATGCTATGGCAAACTATCCCAGTTTTGACTTAAATGACCCATTTACAATTAACAATGAAGAATTAGCTGCCATTTGGGGAAATATGAGCGAACAAGAAAAAAATGATGCACTCAACCAAATGTGGAGAAATACGGCAATCAATGACACTTATGAACCAGGAAGTACTTTTAAAACAATTACATCTTCTGCTGGCTTGGAGGAGGGCGTTGTGACGCCAGAGAGTTCTTTTGTGTGCAATGGCTATTATGTGGCAGGAGATAGACAAATAAAGTGCTGGAGATACCCTAGAACACATGGAGCGGAAACCTTTGTGCAGGGGGTGCAAAACTCTTGTAATCCTGTGTTTATGATTGTGGCGGAAAGAATGGGAGCAGAGATATTTGCAGATTATATGACAAAATTTGGATTTCGTGAAAAAACAGGTATTGATTTGCCTGGAGAAGCAGTAGGAATTATACATAAAACAGAAAATATCGGCCCAGTAGAGCTTGCAACCATGTCATTTGGTCAGTCTTTTCAGATTACACCATTACAACTGTTAAGGGCAGTTTCTGCAATCGTGAATGGCGGAAATTTGGTAACGCCTCATATAGCAACACAAGTTGCAGATGAAAATGGAAACATATTGCAAACGTTTGAGTATGAAAAAGGGGAGCAAGTGATTTCAAAAGAGACATCGGAACAAATGAAAAAAATATTAGAAAGTGTTGTGTCAGAGGGTACAGGAAATAAGGCATATATTCCAGGTTATCGTATAGGAGGAAAAACAGCAACTTCTGAAAAATTGCCAAGAAGAAGCGGAAAATATATTGCATCGTTTTTGACCTTTGCGCCTGCTGAGAATCCGCAAGTGCTGTCATTGGTGCTTATCAATGAGCCACAGGGAAATTATTATGGCGGAAGTGTGGCAGGGCCAGTCATGAAAGAATTATTGCAAAATATATTGCCTTATTTGGGTATTGAAACCATTTATACAGAAAAAGAGCTAGAAATGGAAGAAATACAAAAAATAATTGTAGAGGACTATGTTGGTATGACAGTACAGGAAGTAAAACAACTGTTGCGTGAGCAAGAAATCAATTATGAAATACAAGGAGAAGGAGATACCATAACATCACAATTTCCGCAGTCAGGGGAAGAAGTCAATAAAAACACAAAAATACTAATTTATGCAGAATAAAGGAATCTATCATATTGTATATATAAAAATATTTTGTAATGTTATATAATTGTGCTATAATAAAAAAATGTATAAAAAAGAAATCAATTCCATTACGGCAGTATAAAGGAGGGCGAAAGAAGTATGAAACTTTCGGCATTATTACAAGATATAGACTGGACTTTATTATATGGAGAAGAAAAAGAAATTAACGCAATAGCGTATGACTCTCGAAAAGTACAAAAAAATGATTTATTTGTGTGTATTACAGGTTTTCAAACAGATGGACATAAGTATGTGCAAAATGCAATAGAAGCAGGCGCAGCAGCAATCCTTTGTGAAAAAGAAGTACAATCAGATAATAAAGATGTTACAATCATACAGACAAAAGATACACGTCATGCAC
>CAMXTM010000304.1 GCA_947246775.1 uncultured Clostridium sp.
CCTATAAATTTTGTAGCAGAATGGACTACAATGTCTGCACCATATTCAAAGGGTCTTAATAAATAAGGTGTTGCAAATGTGCTGTCAACAATCAATGGTACTTTGTATTTGTGTGCAATTTCTGCTACTTTTTCAATATCAATCATGTTTGCATTAGGGTTGCCTATGGATTCTATATACAACAATTTTGTGTTAGGCTGGATTGCCTTTTCAAAATTGCTTACATCATCAGGATTGACAAAAGTAGTCGTAACGCCAGTTTTTGGTAGTGTATGTGCAAAAAGATTGTATGTGCCGCCATAAAGGGTATTTGCTGCAACAATGTGGTCGCCTACTTGTGTAATATTTTGTACTGCATAGGTTACTGCAGCAGAGCCAGAAGCTAAGGCAAGTGCGCCAACACCACCTTCTAAAGCATTGATACGTGCTTCAAAAGTGTCTGTTGTAGGATTCATCATACGGCTGTAAATGTTGCCCTCTGCTTTTAAATCAAATAAGTCAGCAGCGTGTTGGCAGTTGTCAAATACATAAGAAGTGGTTTGATAAATGGGTACAGCACGAGAATGTGTTGTTGGGTCGGCTGTCTCCTGTCCTGCATGAAGTTGTAATGTTTCAAAATGATATTGATTTTGCATAATAAAGCCCTCCTTTGTGATTTGCTTTTTTTAAAATGTTTGCAAACAAAATCATACTATTTTACTGTGATTTATTTTACAACAATAGCACTTTTATCATTTATTGTCAATCCATAGTCTACCACAAATATCTAAAAAATGAAAAAAATATTTTTATTAGCACAAAAAAGTGCTAAAATAAAACAAGGTTTTAAGCAACAAAAACAGAAGGAGGTTATTATTATGAATTTTGGTTTTATTGGTGCAGGAAATATGGTTAGTGCAATTGTAAAAGGTATGACAATCGGCACAAAGAGCTATGATGGAAATTGTATTTATGTAACAAGTAAATCTGGCATTACGGCAGAAGAACTAGCAAAAACTTGTTCAGCGCATTTTTGTAAAACAGCATCAGAAGTAGTTGCAGCATCAGATGTATTGGTGTTGGGTGTAAAACCTCATGTATTAGCAGAAATTTTACCAAATATGAAAGCGGATATTGACAAAAAGAAACCACTCATTATATCCATTGCAGCAGGAAAGACACTAGAATATATCGGTTCTTTGTTGAGTGAAAGAACACCTATTGTAAGAGTAATGCCTAATATCAATGGAAAAATTGGTGCATCAACTACAGGCATTTGTAAAAATGATTTTGTAACAGCAGAACAGTTTCAAATAGCAAAAGAAATGTTTTCTACAATAGGCACAGTAATCGAAATAGCAGAGCAACAATTTTCTGTATTTAGTGTAATTGGCGGAGCATCTGTAGCATTTGCCTATTTGTATATGGACGCTTTGTCAAGGGCAGCATTAAAAGCAGGTATGACAAAAAAACAAGCATTAGAAATTACAGCGGAAACGGTTTTAGGTAGTGCAAAAATGGTGTTAGAAAGTGGCGAACACCCTTATGCATTGATAGACCAAGTTTGTTCACCAGGTGGTACAACTATAGAGGGCATTTGTTCTTTGCAGTCAAATAACTTTGAAAGTACTATTATTAGCGCTTTTGATGCAGTGCTGCAAAAAGATAAATGGATTGCTAGAAAGAAATAAAGGAGGAATTTATGTTTATGGCATCGTCATTGGAATATGTTCAGTTTGTAGTAGAACAGTTGTCAGAATTAGAAAATATTTCTTATCGGAAAATGTTTGGAGAATATGTTGTTTACTACAATGGTAAAGTAATTGGTGGAGTATATGACAATCGTTTTTTGGTAAAAATCACAAAAAGCGGTAAAAAACTTTGTGAAAATTTTGAGGAGCAAATACCCTATGAGGGAGCAAAACCAATGCTTTTTGTAAGTGAGTTAGATGATAAAATTTTATTAAAAAATTTGTTAGAACAAACATGGCAAGAGTTGCCTTTTCCTAAAAAAAGAAAATGATTTTTACAGTTTAAATAAGAAAGGAACATTTTTATCTGGAAAGTTTTGGCATTCTGCCACATAAAATTGTCAGTATTTTATTTAAGGTATTGGCGCAAGTACACTTTTAATTTTGTCATCAATATTGTTTGATGGAATATACAAAAAAACAGACCATAAAGTTATGCAAAGTGAACGAAAATGCTTTATAATTGAATACATAAAACAATAAAAAGAGGTATATCACACAAATCATTACTGTTTTTTTCACAAAAATACCTCTTTTTTTTTATGAAAAGATTTCATTCTTTAAAAATGTCACTATCTATTCAAGACAAATGTAAGTAATGAATAGCTTGAAAATCGAATTTTTTTATAGGATAATAATGACATCGAAAGGTTGGTTTTTAAAAATGTCACCATCAAAAGAAAATAAAAAAAATGGGTTAACTGCAAGACAAAAAGCCATCATTGAGATTTTAACAAAATTTACAGCAACAAACCCTGTTACTATTTCGACTATTTCGGAAAAATTAAAACTAAGTTCCCGCACGATATTGAGAGAAATGCCTGAAATTGAACGCTGGCTTTCTGAAAATGAATTTAAATTTATCAGAAAACCAGGTGTAGGACTTGTGTTAGAGGAGAGTCTTGAAAATCAAAAAAAGATATTAAAACTGTTAGATGTAGAAGTAATCGAAAAAACATATTCTAAAGAGCAAAGGCGTAAATTTCTTTTAGGAGAATTGCTTGCTTCCAAAGAACCGAGAAAATCTTTTTACTTTACATCAAAGTTTAAAATATCAGAGGGTACACTCAGCAATGATTTAGATGTGTTGGGAAAATGGCTTGCCACTTATGATATTAAAATCATAAGGAAGCAGGGCTTAGGAATTTATTTGGAGGGAACAGAAGAAAATTACAGACAGGCGATTGCAAATGTAGTTTACGATTTTATGGAAGAAAAAGAAATACTTAGTTTGTTAAGTGGGCATCAAACTGCCGAAGATGCTCCCAAAATAGAAATTTATTCTCATAACAAACTATTACATTTTTTGGACGAAAAAATTGTAAAAGTAGTAGAACAGCTTTTGAGCGAAACAGAGCAAAAACTGAAAATAAAATATACAGATAGTGCATATATTGGTTTAGTTGTTCACATTTCTTTAGCGATAAAGAGAATACAAAATTTAGAAAAAATAGAAATGGAAAAACAAAAACTACAAAAACTTTTGCTTACTCCAGAATGGTCTGTAGCAGAAGAAATTGCACAAGGTCTGTC
>CAMXTM010000305.1 GCA_947246775.1 uncultured Clostridium sp.
CATTATTTCTTTATACAATTTGCACATACAATAAGGCAATTATTAGAAAAAGGGCTGAAATACGTAAAAGAGTTAAAAATGAGCATAAAAGAAGTAAGTGTAGCCATCACACAAACACTTACTACAACAATAACAAATTTAACTGGACATAAGCAAATCCAATTAAGATTTTCTAGTTAAATTATAAAGAAACAAAAGAAAAAAATCAAGAGAAAACCGAAAGAAAATTAAAATAATATTATATTTATGTAATCAAAACTGTGGAAAACTCAGCAGTTCTAATAAATATAGTCCACCCCTGTGGAAAACTATTTTAAAAAATTAATAAAAAGAGAATAACTATTAAATACCATAAAATGGAAATGAAAAATGGACAATATATAAAAACTAAAAAATTTAATCTTTATTTCTGCGATTGCCCATGGAAATTTAATCATATTACAAAAATATTACAAAGAACTACAATAATATTCTAATACTTCAACCAGAAAGTTCTCATTTAGTAAACACTTTCTCATATTAGCTATTACTGTTTTTCTTTTTACATCATGATTTTCTATATATTTTTTTATTATGCTTATACAATATTTTCTTATTATATTTAAGCATATTTGAGAGTCTTTATTTACTACTCTACTATCATCCTCTTTATAATTCATATCTAATAACCAATGAAAGCTCTCAACTTGCCAATGTTTTCTTGTATATGATAATAATTTCTCTGCTGTTGTATTTTTACTACTTAAGTAACAACTTATTTCTTTTGTTTTTTTTCCTTCTTTTTCTATCTCTCTTTTTACTGCAAATATCTTTTTTAGTCCCTTCCATGTTGCCAAATAGTCTGTAAAAAATGCTACTTCACTTAATACATAACATGTTCTTTTTTCTATTCTCCCATGTCCTTTTTCTATTGTGGTATAAATTTCATATTCACATTCTTTGTCTGTTTCATCCATATATTTATCATCAAACATTGAATATACATCTTCATAAAAGTTCCCCTGATTTCCTTTTAATTGTAATACATAATCTCCTCCATTATTTATTATAAGTTCTGCTGTTTCTTTTTGACAGTGCATTGCATCTAATGTTAATACTGCCCCTTTGATATCTAATAATTCTATTAATTCTCTTACTGCTGGTATTTCGTTACTTTTACTTTCTACTGTTATTTGCCCAATTGAGACACTTTCATCCGCTAATAATGCTGTTATTATATGCATTGGTCTTTCATGTTCTTTCATTTTTGCTGTACTACATATTGTCTTTCCATCCATACATATTTGTTTTTCTTCTACTTTCATTTTTGTTTTTAATACATTACTAAATATTCCATATAAACATAACTCTAAATGCTCTGGATTTATTACTTTTAATATATTTGATATTGTACTTAAACATGGTATTTCTTCTAATTCTGTATGCTCTTTTAAAAATTCTAATTTTTCTTCTGCAAATTCTATTAACATTTCTAAATCTGTACAACTACATAACATACCTATTACCAACATGAATAATATATCAGATAATCTATATGTTATATGGGCTTGACTTCTTGGATCTTCCACTAATTCAAAATATATATCAAAACTTTCTCTTATCTTCACTTTCATCACCTGCTATAAGTTTATCATACATTTTGTGTTTTTTGTAATATTTTTGTAATATGATTAAATTTCCCTGTAATTTTTGCAGGATAAAAAAATGAAATTTTTTCAAAAAGGCGTAAAGTTATTCAAATAAAAGAGCTTTACGCTTTTAAGTTATCAAAATTCCACCCTCTTTTCTTGGCTAAATAGAATATTTTCGGTATTTCTTTTTCTGGATTTAAACTTGCTGTAAATCTGATTTTTTGTAAACTTCTTTTATATTCATCTTTTACTATATTTAATATGCTTAGCGCATTTTTCTTTAATATTTGTAGATTATACAACGATTTCTTTTCTACAGTTGTATTATTATCACATTTAAATGTAAAATCCATTTGCCAATGCAGTTTATTTTCTACACTCCAATGGCTTCTTATTGCTCTTGAAAATAGCTCTATATTTAATAACAAACTCGATATATAATATCTTTTTTCTATTGTTTTATTTCCGTTTTTATCTTCTATTGTTTTTACTACTGATCCAATACTTCTTAATTTCTCCCAGTTTTTATATTCTGGATACCAACTGATTTTCTCTGTTTGATAATATTGATATGTTATTATTTGGCTATGACTATTTTCTCGAGATAAAGCATATCCTCCTTCATATCCAGACTCAATTATTAATAATCTATCTTCATCAAAATAATCCACTACATCCTGATAAAAATTCCCTTGATTTCCTTTTAATGCTCCTACGTAATCTCCTTTGCTTTCAATTACTGCTTTTACAGTTTCTTTTTGTGTATTTAATGCATCCCATGTACATACTATCCCTTTTAGGTTTAATCTCTTTATTACATCTGGTATAGCTGTTATTTCGTTTGTTTTTTCTTCTATCATTTCCTGGTCTATACAAATTCCTGTTCCTTCTGAATATACATTTAAAACATTCAATGGTTTTATCTTATTGTTATTCTTATCTGTCTTTCTAGCACTTCCTCTTTCAACTTTTCCGTCAAAATGATAAATATCTCCATTTTTTCTTGCTTTTTCTATTAATTCTTCATATGCATACATACAGAACTCTTGTAATTCTGTTGGACTGATTATCGACATTATATTTTTATATGTTACAGGTAATGGTAATCCTCCTGTTAATTGCAAAAAACTTCTTAACCAAGTTCTATGTTCAGTTGCAAATATATAAATATTCTCCCAATCATTACAATTACATAATGTTGCTATTAATACAACGCATACTACGTCCCACATTTTATATGTACTTTTTTTCTTGATTCTGCTATCTGTTATCGATTTTGCTCTATCTCTTAATTTTTTTAATTCCATAATATCAATCTTTTCTACTTCTATATTTTTTTTATCTAATTTTTTTCTTAATTTTCTCGTATATTTCTTCATTTTATTCATACGTATTTTCCTTTATTTCTTTTGTTTTTTGTAGTATATCACAAACCTATGGTTTAGCCAAGAAAAGAGTGTGGAATTTTGACAACTTAAAGGCGTAAAGTTCTTTTATTTGAATAACTTTACGCCTTTTTAGAAAAATTTCATTTTTTTATCCTGTTTTCTTTCGTTTTTCTCTTGATTTTTTTCTTTTGTTTCTTTATAATTTAATTAGAAAA
>CAMXTM010000306.1 GCA_947246775.1 uncultured Clostridium sp.
CAATTTATAAAGGAGATAGAGTATTATGATAGCACTCGGTTGCGACCATGGTGGATATGCTTTGATGCAGGAAGTCATTGCTTATTTAGAAAAAGAAAACATTGCTTATCAAAATTTTGGTACAGATTCTGAAAAATCCTGCGATTATCCAGTTTATGCTAAAAAAGTAGCTCATGCAGTAGTAAATGGAGAATGCGAAAAAGGGATATTAATATGTGGTACAGGAATTGGCATTTCCATTGCAGCAAATAAAATAAAAGGAGTTCGTGCTGCATTATGTGGAGATTGTTTTTCTGCAAAAGCCACAAGAGAACATAATGATGCGAATATTTTAGCAATGGGAGCAAGGGTAGTTGGTGTTGGTCTTGCACTTGAAATTGTAAAAACATTTTTGGAAACTCCCTTTTCAAATGAACAAAGACATATCAATAGAATTTTGCAAATAGAAGAATAAAAAAGTATAAAAAAGTAAATTACTGCGGATATAAAAAAATAATAAAATAATAAAAATAAAACACCTTCAACTATATCCGCAGTTAATTATTTATGGAGGGATATTATGAAAACAATAGCAATATTAACAAGTGGTGGCGATGCTCCCGGCATGAATTCTGCAATTCGTTCTGCTACAAGAACAGCACTCAATTTAGGTATGAATGTCATAGGTGTTAATAGAGGATATAATGGTCTTCTCAATGACGATATTGTAGAATTAAATAGTAATTCTGTTTCTTCCATTATACAAAGAGGGGGAACAATGCTTTATACTGCAAGATGTAAAGAGTTCTATGAACAGGAAGGGATTCAAAAAGCAGCAAAAAAAGCAAAAGAATTAGGTATTGACGGGCTGATTGTTATAGGTGGAGATGGCTCTTTTCATGGTGCTATAAAACTTTGTAAAGAAGGACTTCCAACCGTAGGAATACCCGGAACAATAGACAATGATATTGAATGTACAGATTATACTATCGGATTTGACACAGCTTGCAACATTGCAGTAGAAGCAATAGACAGATTACGAGATACTGCAAGAAGTCATGAAAAATGCAGTATTATAGAAGTAATGGGAAGAAATGCAGGCTTTTTAGCATTGAATGTAGGTCTTGCAGTAGGTGCAGCCGATGTGCTTGTTCCAGAAAGAAAGAGTAATGATGTATGTTCTCATATTTTAGAAAGAAAAAAACAGGGAAAAACACATCATATTATTGTTGTTTCAGAAGGCTGTAACATTGATATGAAACAAATGGCTGAAATGATAGAAAAAGAAACTGGTATTACATCAAGAATTACTGTTTTAGGTCATATTCAAAGAGGTGGTGCTCCCACTATGCTTGACAGAGTTTATGCAGCAAAAATGGGAAACTATGCAGTAAAACTTTTACAAGCTGGAAAATATAATAGAGTAGTAGCAATACAAAGAGATAACGTTGTAGATTTTGATATACAACAAGCACTTGATATGAAAAAAACAATAGACTTTGATGCTTTAGAAATCTGCAAATTCATTTCAAAATAAAATATTATTTGTAAAGGAGAAAAAAAGAATGAAAAAATATATATTAGCACCTTCCTTATTAGCAGCAGACTTTTCAAATTTAGCACAAGAAATAAAAACAATAGAAAAGGCAGGTGTAAATTATCTACATTTAGATGTTATGGATGGTGTTTTTGTGCCAAGTTATTCTTTTGGCTTTCCAGTGATAGAAAGTATCCGTAAAATAAGCCAATCTTTTTTGGATGTACATTTGATGATAGAAAACCCAGATAATTATTTAAAAGATTTTGTAAAAGTAGGTGCAAACGGCATTACAGTACACGTAGAGGCTTGCAAACATTTAGATAGAACAATAGAACAAATACATTCACTTGGAGTAAAGGCAGGAGTTGCATTAAATCCAGCAACACCATTATCAGCATTGGATTGGATACTTCCTAAAATAGATATGGTATTAATTATGGCAGTTAATCCTGGATTCGGTGGGCAAAAATTGATTCCTAGTATGCTTGAAAAAGTTGCAGAATTACATAATATTATAATAAAAAAGGATTTGAAAATAGACATTCAAGTAGATGGAGGAATATCAGAAAAAAATGTGCAACAAGTCATGAAATCAGGTGCAAATATATTTGTAGCAGGCTCAGCAGTATTTGGACAAAATATGGAACAAAAAGTAAATATACTTTTACAAAAAATGAATGAATTTGAAAAATAATACAATATTATTTTAAGTTTTGTTTTATGGCGTTTTTTAAATCATATTACCACAGTCTTTAAATAGGCTGTGTTTTTTTACAATATGATAAAATATCTTTATGCAATTACTGACTGAATTATAGTAAAAACATAATAATACTAGAATTTGATATTAAATATTTCGATAGTCTTTGGGAAGTTTTCCATAATGCTCTTTAAATGCTGCCGTAAATTTACTTTGACTATCATATCCTACTTGTCTAGCAATTTCAGCGATATTAAAATCACTTTCTACAAGTAATATTGCTGCTTGCTCCATACGATATTTTTTTATATGTGCAGCAATAGAAGTTCCATAAACAGATTTAAATATTGTTTTTAAAGTGGTAGGGTTCATTAAATATTGTTTTGATAGTTCTTCTATTGTAAAGCGTTGTTCCATATGTTGTATGAGCTGTTTATGAATTTTTCGAATAATTTCTATTTGCTCAGATTGATATTCTGTTAGACGATTTTTTGTATCAATTTTTAGTTCGCTCAAATAAAGCAACAGTTCCAATACTTTTATTTTTTGATAGGGCAGTCTAATGTGTTCTGGCTGATTAAAAAATGCAGAAAAAATTTTTTCTGTTTGTTCATTTCCAGCGAAAGAAGTAACAAGACTATCCTTGGAAAATTTATGATATAAAAATGTTCCAGTAATTTCTGTTCCAGAAAGTATTTCTGGCGGATTATCTGTAAATTTTTTTAAATCAATACAGATAGCAATTCCCTTATAAATTCCAGTGGGCAAAGAAATGATAGAATTAGCACAATATTTTAGTGTATGTAAAGAAAAATCTGATTTTCCAATATAAACACTGTTACCATTACCCATTTCCCAGCCAATACGTCCAGAATAGCAATAATTGATTTCAAGTATATTATCTAATGGAGCATGATGTATATTAAAATTATCTGTTGTTAATGTAATGTAAGACAATTCAATGCTAGGATATAATTCAATTGTTTCAATATGGTTTTTATTATTATGTTCTAT
>CAMXTM010000307.1 GCA_947246775.1 uncultured Clostridium sp.
AACACGATTTAGACGTGTTAAAGATTCTTCTGCTCTATATCTGTCAAGTTCAATGCCATAAGTATTACAGCTATTTTCACCTGCTAATGTATGTAATGCAAGTCCACAACCACAACATGGGTCAAGTAAATTTACTGTAATCTCTTCTGGAAATCCAATTCCTTTAGAAAGATATTTTACGTGTTCTATGTCAGTAGGATAATAGCCCATTTTAACATTTGCCATCAGTCTACCAATCACAGCAGCATTTGTGGTTTTTGTTTCTACTGTATCTGTAATGGGTAGTTTAGAAATATAGTCCAACAATACAGAACATAGTTTACTGTAATCTGGTGTCATAATATGAAATGCTTTTACAGAACGACTTAGTTTAACAGAATACTCTGCCATTTCATTTAGTTCTATTTCCAATAATGACAGTACAGCAGTATGAAAAGTAGAAAGTAACCTATGTAATGTCATACTATCATCGTCTATCTCAAACGTAATAGAACCTCCACCATAAATAGCTTCACTCATACCTTTGACACTTTCGGGATAGCCACCAAATCGAATTGCAGCAATATAACGAGTATTGTTTTCTTTTTCTATCACTATGGTATCGGCATAAGTTTCTAAACGAGTTTCTGACTTTAAATTGAAATACTCCATTTTCATTAATTTTGATTGTGTCATATCAATCCCTCCTGTATTGATTTTGGAGCATACAAAACAGGGCTTCACACAATGGGAAGCCCTGCTTTATGCTTTTTTGTTAAGTTGTTGTAAATTATGTTGTTGCCATTTTTCTGATAATGTTTACAAATTTGACAATAGATATCGCTTAAGCAATCAATGCTGCAGCTGCTTTTAAAATGTTTTCTACTAATTTCACTTTTCATTCTCCTTTCGTTTTATATACTTTATAACAAGATACTAATAGATGATTTATATTTATTTCATCACTATTGATAGAATATATCGTTATAAATTTTGCATATAGGATAAAAGAGAATGATTATTTATAAAAATTGTACATTACTACCATTTATGATAATAACAATGATAGAAGTCATAGAGGAAGTCTATAATAGGTTTTAATGTATTTGTATTTTTTAGCGAATGTTTCCATTCAACATCTATAAATGGTATATTTAAATATTCAAGTTTTTTGTTGATGTATTTGTCTGTTTCAAATATTCTATATAAAATAATGTCATCTTTTGAAGC
This sequence comes from uncultured Clostridium sp., assembly GCA_947246775.1. Taxonomy (GTDB): domain Bacteria; phylum Bacillota; class Clostridia; order Lachnospirales; family Anaerotignaceae; genus Coprocola. Next base: position 1,210 of record CAMXTM010000307.1, read on the forward strand.
ATTTGAAAGAAATTTAGAATTCATAATTGTATTTATAATTGTATTTTTTGTTTTATTGTATTTTATTGTAAAAGGTTCTGTTTTGTTGATTTTTCCTGTCTGATCAATATGATAACATGATACATATAAAAGGTGTTTATAATAATCAACTAAAGCAATATATTTATTAATTTGATTTTTATATAATAAGCAGAAATAAAAGTCTGCAAGTGATATAATAGGAATATTACAATTCTCAATAGCTAGTTCATCTTTACAGATACCATCTGATTTTACAAGTATTGCAGGTGAAAAGTCAGAAATTTGCTTTTGAATATGTTGCATTTCTCTTTTATCAATACTGTAATCATTTGTTGGTTGAATCGGATATTCTACATAAGCATTTAAGGAACATTCTATTACATTAGAAGGGGACAACATGAACATAGAGTATTTATTTTCTCCTTCTTCTATAGGACTGTTTAGATCTTTGTTCAGTTTTTTTATAAGTCCCACTTTTTCTTTTGTAATCTTCTTTTTGTTCTTCTATGTGTTTATTTTCTGTTCTTTCTATTTCTTCATATCTTTTTTTACTTTCTTCTAGTTGTTGCTCAAATTGAAAATGCATACTATTCATATCTTTTAGTAATTGTATACAAATTTCAGATGCAGGTTCTGCAGTCATATGATTTTCCATAATAAATTTTTTTAATAATGGTAAACAAAAAGATAATAGGTCATTTTTTTGTACAACAGAAGTACCCCATTCATTTTGAAAATTGATAAAACCATGTGTATAATAAATGATATTTCCATAATATGAAATAGGAGATTGCTTATTATTATAATCTAATTCATCTTTAATATATAAAGGCAGCAAATAAGATGAATCCTGTATTATTTCATTTGCAAAATTGTCAGGAGATATTTTGATATCTGTTAATTGCAGCTTTTTGATTGCAGCATTTATAATTTGATAATCTACATCACATTTTCCTTTTGTAATGGCATAAATATCTGATACAATTTGAAGTACTTTTTTGACATCAGAATAAGAAGTATAATCTTCTAAATAAAAATTATACCATTCTAGCAAATCAATTCTAATATTAGTCTGGTTGATAAATTTTTTTTGGTCGTTAATTTTTTGAAGCAAAAAATTAATACAATACTGCATGGAATAAGTTTCTTTTTCATACTTTTCATTGATTTTACTTATTAGTAATGATAAATCATGAAATTTTAATAATATATTTTTTTGAATTTGAAGCGTAATACTATGTAGTAATTGGAAATTACCTAATATTCGGCATTTACTTTTTCTTTCTGCTCCAGTAATTAAGTTAAAAAGTCTTTTAAAACCATGCTGATTGTGTTTTTTTAAATAAATATCATTTGTTTGAAGAATTACTTCACATTCACATAATAATTCTGTTAATTCATCATCATTATATGAATTTATCATTTCAGAAAGGATATTGGTTACCTCTTCCTGCTGAATACTTATTCCATGGTTTGTTCTCATATTTGTCCTCCTCAAGCTTATTATATTCATTTATAAGTTCAAAAGTCTGACATTGTAAATCTTTTTTTCTCATATAATATTGCATAACATTTTCATAACTGTTTTTCAGATTACAAAGAAATTCTTGATTTAAGTGAATAATTTCACTCATTTTCTGAAAAAGGGGTCGCGTATCATTATATCCTTGCTGCATTCTTTTCTTTGCTCCTTTTGCTGTAAAATCAAGTATACTATCTGCAATCAATATGCTATCCAAATTTTCTTTTGGAAAAATTTCAAAAAGAGTTGCATTTGGAAATTTTTCTCGTTTTACAGGTCTATCCATATTATCTAAGTGTACAATAAGAATGATATTGCATTTGTCAACTTCATAAAGAGGTTTTATTGGAACATTATCGCTTCTCCTCAATCTTGTACCACCATCGCAATATTTATGCCCTTCTATTATTTCTTCTGGAAAGATAAAAGGCATAGCAGAAGTTGCTAAAATGATTTTATTT
>CAMXTM010000308.1 GCA_947246775.1 uncultured Clostridium sp.
CAATACCACTCATTGATTAAAGCGTTAATTTGACGAGTTTTTTTATTTTGACTGTAAAAAGTGTCTACATTGTCTACTACTGCAATAAAACGAATCCCCCACAAATAAAATAGATAATGTAAATATTTTTCTGCTGTGGCTCTGTTTCGAGTAAAGCGAGATTGTGTTTTACATAATATAATAGAAAAGCAACCATTTTCAGCATCATGGAGCATACGTTGAAAAGCAGGGCGGTTGTTGTCCAGTCCAGAATAATTTTTATCACAATAGATTTCAAAGATATTCCAGTTCTGTTTTTTTGCATAGTCAGTAAGTAGTGCAATTTGATTTTGTATGCTTTCGCTGCTGTTGCTGTCATTTGAAATACGGCAATAAATGGCAATTTTTGTTGGCATAGTATCACCACCATAGCAATATTAGTAGTATTATATGTACTATGGTGGTAATTGTATGCAAATAAATCGTCTTAATAAAAGAAATGAAGTTTCCTTTTATAGTTTCACTCAAAATTTTAAAGTTCTGCTTCCAATAATTCTATGCCTTTTTGGATTCTTTTGATAGATTCTTGTTTTCCAAGAATATCAGCAAGCTCCATAGCACCACCAGGTGAAGTTGGTTCTCCTGAGAGCGCTGTTCTAACAGGCCATAAAAGCTGTCCATTTTTTATACCCAATGTCTGCACTAATTCCATCAGTGCATCATGGATTGCCGTTTCATTCCAATCAGACAAATTTTCAAGCACAGGCAATGCTGCTTTTAAACTAGAAAGTGCAATTTCTTTTGTTGTTTTCATTTTTTTGTGAACATATAAATCGGTACTATATTGTGGTAGTTCATCAAAAAAGTCAACAAGACGAGGAATATCGTTTAATGTTTCCAGACGTTTTTGCAACAATATTGCTATCTTTTTGAAATCTAATTCGCTATTTTTAATAGCATTTTTTAGCTTTGATTCTGCTAAAGGATAGAACGCATCAAACTCCATATTTTTAATATATTCCCCATTGAGCCATGTCAATTTTTTGATGTCAAATATAGATGGAGATTTACTCAAGCCCTCTATTGTAAATGCTTTTTCTAGTTCAGCAAGAGAAAATACTTCTGTATTGTCGGAAGGACTCCAGCCCAAAAGTGCAATATAATTGATAATGGCTTCTGCTAAATAGCCATCACTAATTAAATCTTCAAAAGATTTGTCGCCATGACGTTTGGAAAGTTTGTTATGTGCATCTCTCATTACCGCAGGCAAATGCACATAAACAGGCGCTTGCCAGCCAAAAGCATCATACAGCAAGTTATATTTTGGCGTAGAGGAAAGATATTCACTTCCACGTACCACGTGCGTAATTTTCATTAAATGGTCATCAATGACATTTGCAAAGTTGTAGGTAGGGTAGCCGTCTGCTTTTATCAATATTTGGTCATCAAGTTCTTCATTTTCCACAGTGATGTCACCATATACTACATCATGAAAAGTTGTTGTGCCCGTTGTAGGCATTTTTTGTCTGATAACAAAAGGCATACCACTGTCTAAATTTTGCTGTATTTCCTCAGCAGAAAGTCCCAAACAGTGGCGGTCGTATTTCGCAAAAGCATCTCCCTTTTCATTGTTTGATTTTAAAGAGGAAAGGCGTTCTTTTGAGCAAAAACAGTAGTAGGCATGCCCTTTTTCAATTAACTCTTTGGCATAGTCCATGTAAATGCCCATACGCTCGCTTTGGATATAAGGACCGTATTCTCCGCCAATATCAGGACCTTCATCATGTTTTAATCCTGTCATTTTTAATGTGTTGTAGATGGCATCGGTTGCACCCTCAACAAAACGTTCTTGGTCAGTGTCTTCAATACGAAGTATAAATTTTCCATTTTGGGATTTTGCAATTAAATATTCATAGAGTGCTGTTCTTAAATTGCCTATGTGCATATAGCCTGTAGGACTTGGAGCAAATCTTGTTCTAATTTCCATGTTGTTCTTCCTTTCTGATATTCTAATATTGAAATATTATTGTATCAGTTTATACTTTTATTGCAATATTGTAAAGAAAAATAAGAAAAAATGACTGTATGATAATTTGCTTTTTCTGTTATAGCAGATAGGTGCAAGGTATTACAAGCATAAAAAAGGCATATATTTGTATAAAAAATAAAAGGAGCTGTATTTTTTATGAAAGTATTTGCGTTAAAATTAGAAAATTTAAGCATATTTGCATTGATTATGGTGATAGCGGCAGGGCTGTATGTGACATTGCAAAAACAAAATACAGTAGAGGCAATGTTGCCTGTAGATTCTAAAGTAGTTATATTAGATGCTGGACATGGTGGTTGGGACCCTGGTAAAACAGGCACAGAGGGGGAAAACGAAAAAAATATCAATTTGCAAATTGCCCAAATCTTAAAACAGTATTTGGAACAGGGCGGAGCAGTCGTTTATATGACAAGGGACACAGACGAAGCACTTGGAGCAAAAAAGGGAGAAGATATGAAAGAGAGAAAGCGGATTGCAAATGAAAGTGCAGGCGATATTTTTGTGAGTATTCATCAAAATGCTTTTCCTAAAAAAAAGTGCTAAGGGAGCGCAAGTGTTTTACCATAAACAGTCAGAGGAGGGCAAAAAATTAGCAGAAGAAATCCAAAAATCATTAAAAAAGTATGTAGATAGTGAAAATACAAGAGAGATAAAAGAAAATACAAACTATTACATACTCAAAAAGACAGAATTGCCCTCAGCACTTGTAGAATGTGGCTTTTTGTCTAATTTGGAAGAAGAAAGAAAATTAAATACACAAGAATATCAGCAAAAAGTTGCTTGGGCGATTTATGTGGGCATTATGAACTATTTTGAGGGACAAGAGATATAAAAATCCAAAATATGCTATATTTGGTATTTATGTTCCGTTAAGAAAGTGTTAAGAAACCGTTAAGAAAATAAAAAGAATCAATCTATTTATTTCATTGACGATAAAAAATTTCATTCAAACCATAAAATTAAATAAAATAATGTGAATAAAATAAATTTCATTGTAATGTTGTCTGACATCATCATGATAAAAAAAGAATTTGCCTTAAAATCAAGGTAAAAAAACAATTTTAGGAAAGGAAATTTCGTATAAAAAAAGAGATGTATTGTTAAATAAACAACGTCAAAATAAAAAAATAAATAATAAAAAATGTAAAATGATTTTATTATTGTTCATTTTGCATGAGTAAAAGCG
>CAMXTM010000309.1 GCA_947246775.1 uncultured Clostridium sp.
CATAAATTCTATATCAGGTAATTCTACTTCCCCTGTAATCCCAATTAACCTATTTCCAAAAGTATAGGCATTATAAGCAATAATTGCTTGTGGTAATAAAACGTTTGCCATCGAAAAGCACTTCCTTTCTCATTTTTTTAGCTTAAAGCGGACTGCAATGTATCAGGGTCAAACTCAAGCGTATTTTCTATTGTTTCTGCAGGGGGATAAGGTGTTAAATATTGATGAAAACGAATCGTACCATTTAACAGGTCTGTAATCGGATTTTCAGATTCCATAAATTCAATTCTTGCACCTGCAAGCATACCACGTGCTACATACCCATTTGCTCTAATGTTTTCACTGTCAATCACAGCGTCAATCAAACGCCGATTCATCGGACTATCTACTTTTTGAAAATAAGTTTGAATAAAAGAATTTGCCCACCAAGAAAACATCCGTCTAACAGGTATAAACCTATCTTTGACATCTGTATTGGAAGGATAAACACTAGTATTATCCCCTCTTGTTTTCCAACCATTAAGATTGATTGCAGTACAAACACCATAACCATTTAGCATAGATGCTTGGGATAAATCTAAATAAACACTTTTACCACTTTCTGTTACAAGCCCTGTAATTGGCAAATCTTTATTCGATGGACTGACATAAGGCACATTATTATTTTGTGCATCTGTTTTTGCTGTCATAGCCGCCCATATCGTGGAAAAATGGTAAGGAATATCGCCTATTTTTACCATAGGGTAGCAGCAAATCATATTTTCATTGACATAGCTATTTTGCGTTTTCCACTCATATACCATATCATAGCTTTCTGCGCCTGTTTCACTACTGTCAATATCTACTACTGTTGTTGCACGGAATAAACCACTGATTTTTTCTGTTTTTGCTCTCATTACCGATGCAACAACAGGACGCTGACTAAATCCAGGTGCAATAATTTGTCCAGGAATGACACCAAGTTTACTGTAGACTTGTGAGATACACTCCAAACCTTTATATTTTTTCTCTATATTGTCATAACCACCTACAATATCATCGCTTGTTACTAAGCTAGGGTCTAATTTGTCATAAGAAACTTTGACTGCAATTTCATTGCCCGCTGCACTTTCTGATAAGATATGTATGATTGTATCATAGTTACTATTAAATGTAACTTCATAGTCTATACCTAGCTGATAGGTAATAGATTCTGTCGTGTCTTTTACTTCAATACTGTCAAGTAAGATTCCCTCTTGCGCAATTGTCACCTTTTTATCTATTATGTTAAATTCTTTGCTTTCTTGTCTTTGTTTATGTTCTTTTGGGTCAAGCACATTTATCATGACAATAGGACAAACAGCAAATTTACTAAATGCAACATCAATGACTTCACTTAAGGTATATTCTTTAAAATTACTTGAAAAGCCCATTTTTTCAACAGCCTCTTTGTAGTTGTATGCTATGACTGGTTCGTTAATAATGGGTTTTTCTAACTGATTAACAGGTGCTGTACCTACTGCAACAATAATTGCACTATCACTTTCAATTGGTGCGATAATGCTTGTAGGTACTTCATATATATGGATTCCACAAGTATAAGGCATTATTATCTACTCCTTTCTTTAATCATACATTTTTTGAATATAAATATCTATTTTCCGCAATTCCATTTCCATATCCTCAAAGGTTGTACCTTCAGCAAAAATCAGTGCATCCTGATTAAAAACACCTCTAATATACATTTGCGTTAAGATTGGTTCTTGCTCTGTTTCTCCAGCTTCTCCAGTATCTACTTCCTCTAATAAAACACCAATCGGTGTCATAGTGTTATCTAATAATACTGCTACATTATTCCCTTCTTTTTGTCCTAAAACAGAACCATATTTTAAGATGCCTTGTCCCGCTTTTAAATACACACCTTTTACCATAGGCATTACTTTTGTATTTACTATTAGGTTTTTGTACTCACTATCTTGTAATAACTCTTCTAAATTTTTCATGATTTTACACCTCTTTTTTGATTCAATACCTTTGCAAAGTAATTGATATTTTGTTCTTTTTGCTGTTGTTGTGTTTCTCCACCGATTACATTTTGAACACCTGAATCTTGTCTATCCTTTTGCCAGTCTTTTTGATAGTTTGTAAAATGGATTTTACCTTGTTGCATCGCCTCATAACAAAGGTCTTTTGCTGACATTTCTGCAAGATATTTTGCCTTGTGTAACATTTCAGCATCAACATAGCACGCAATATTATCTAATTCTTCTAAACGTTGTCTTTCTTGCTTTAATATTGCATTGTACAAATTTGGATATTCTTTTTGTAATGTTTCTACTGTCATTTCTTTTGTCATATTGGTATTCCCTCCTTTGTTTGTTTTATTTGACATTATTTTTCGCTTTAAATCATCATAGTTTTTGCAGCCTACAAGATTATGTGCAATACTATTTACAATTAAAAAGCGGCTTTCTGTCATTTCAACAGATAAATTTTGTTCTATTACTTCATCACAAAAACCAAAATCAACGGCTTCCTGTCCTAAAAACCAGGTTTCATTGTCAATAATAGCAGACAATTCTTCATAGCTTTTGCCTGTTTTTTGTTTATAAATCTCTATACTGCTATCTTTACAAACTTTTAGCATATTAGAAACCTTATCAAAATCACTATCCTCCCCAAAATCAAAAAAGCCTGCTTTTGGTTTATGCACCATAAACAGACTATTACTATATAGTTTTACTTCATCACAAGCACAAGCAATCAAAGTTGCTGCACTTGCTGCAATGCCCTCTATCATACAAACTTTTTTTGCTTGTATTCCTTTTAAAATATTGGCGATTTGCAGCCCCACAAATAAATTCCCTCCACCACTATTTAAACGAATGATAATTTCTTGTTTATTCCGAAGTGGTGCAATATCATCTAAAAATTTTTGCGGTGTAATATATTGTGCGCCGTCCCACCAACTAGAATCTATATCGCTGATTTCACCATATAATTGCAATTCCCCTTTTTGTTCTTCTTGATTTTGTATTTTCCAAAAACTCATGGCATCACCTCATTTTTTAATCCTGATTCTTTCATTTTTTCATTTTCCATTTTTGCCTGATTGACATTTCCTTCAAAATCTCCCCCATTGATTTCAACTGTTTCTCGTTCCCTTGTAGAAAAGCCTTGTTCCACTCTTATTTTAGCAGCGGTAGCTTCTTTTACTGGGTCAAGTTGTCCTT
>CAMXTM010000310.1 GCA_947246775.1 uncultured Clostridium sp.
GAAGACCATGTTGCACAGATTATTACATTTGGAACAATGGCGGCAAGAGCAGCGATAAAAGATGTGGGACGTGCATTAGCAATGCCTTATGCAGATGTAGATAGAGTTTCCAAAATGATACCTACAGAATTGGGTATTACAATAGACAAAGCATTAAAAATTAATTCAGAATTAAAAAGAGCATATGAAAATGAGGAAAGTACAAGGTATTTAATCGATATGTCAAGAAGACTAGAAGGACTGCCAAGACACGCCTCTACACACGCAGCAGGTGTAGTAATATGTAGGGACGCAGTTATGGATTATGTTCCTTTAAATTCCAATGATGGCGCAATTACAACACAGTACACGATGAATACATTGGAAGAATTGGGAATACTAAAGATGGACTTTTTAGGCTTAAGGACATTGACAGTAATACAAAATGCGGTAAAAGAAATTGAAAGAATACATGGTATTACTATTGATATAGATAATATTAACCAGCAAGAGCCTGAAGTATATCAACTAATATCACAAGGAAAAACAGAGGGTGTATTTCAGTTAGAGAGCGGTGGCATGAAACAATTTTTAAAGGAGTTGCAGCCAAGCACAATAGAAGATTTAATTGCGGGTATTTCACTTTATAGACCTGGCCCTATGGATTTTATACCAAAGTATATCAAAGGGAAAAGAGAAAAAGAGAATATACAATATACACACCCATCATTAGAACCAATATTAAAAGCAACATATGGCTGTATTGTATATCAAGAACAAGTTATGCAAATAGTGCGTGATTTAGCAGGATATAGCTTGGGTAGAAGTGACTTGGTGCGTAGAGCTATGAGTAAGAAAAAAGCAGATGTTATGGCACAAGAAAGAAAAAACTTTATATATGGTATAGGAGAAGAAGTACCAGGTTGTATTAAAAATGGTATACCAGAAAAAATTGCTGCAAAAATATTTGATGAAATGACAGATTTTGCAAAATATGCTTTTAATAAGAGTCATGCAGCCTGTTATGCAGTAGTAGGCTATCAAACAGCATGGTTAAAAACGCATTACCCTGTAGAATTTATGGCAGCGTTAATGACAAGTGTTATGGATAATTCTGATAAAGTAGCAGGGTATATTGATGAGTGTAAAAAAATGAATATTACATTGTTGCCACCAGATATTAATGAGGGATTTGACCATTTTTCTGTGTCAGATGGAAAAATTAGATTTAGTTTGTCTGCTATAAAAAATGTGGGTAAGAATACAATAAGAGCTATGGTAGCAGAAAGAGAAAAAAATGGGTTATATATTTCATTAACAGATTTTTGTAATCGTATGGAGTCAGGAGAATTAAATAGACGAAGCATGGAGAGTCTTATTAAAGCGGGAGCTTTTGATTCTTTGGGAGGGTTTCGCTCTCAATATATGACAGTATATAAAGGAATATTAGATGGTATAGGACAGTCCAGAAAAAATAACTTAGAGGGACAGATGTCATTGTTTGATATAGGCGAAGAAAAGCAAATGTATCAAATAGAGCAACTGCCAGAAAGAGAAGAATATCCTATTAAAGAAAAACTAGCATTAGAAAAAGAAGTACTAGGCATCTATGTAAGTGGTCACCCGCTTGCAGAATATGAAGCAATGTTAAAAGATAAAGTAAATTGTAATAGTAAAGATTTTGTTGCTGATGAACAAGAAAATATTAAAATATTTGATGGACAAAGAGTAACAGTAGGCGGTATGATTATACATAAAAGTATAAAGCGTACAAGAGCCAATAATACAATGGCGTTTTTGACATTAGAGGATTTGACAGGAACGATAGAGATTGTTGTTTTTGCGAATGTGTATGAGAAATTGACAAAAAATATAGAAGAAGATGCTGTTGTGCTGATAAAAGGTAGAGCAAGTATTTCAGCAGAGGGAGAGACAAAAATAATTGCCTCGCAAATAGAATTTTTTAATACAGAAGAAAAAGAGGAATATTGTACATTAGGATTGATATTAACAGAACAAAGTAAAATATCTATGCAAGACATTACAAAAGTGCTTTCTAAGTATCCTGGAAGTACACCAGTATATATATATGATAAAAAGAAAGGGCAAAAATTTAGAGCAGATAGTCGCTATTGGGTACAGCAAAATCAAGTGGCATTGCAAGAGTTAGAACTTCTTTTAGGACATGGAAATGTGCTTGTAAAAAATAAAAATATATAAAATATATAGCATAAATCTATAAAAAAGAAATAAATTTATTATTTACAATAGGAGCTAGAACGTTTACAATATTATCAAAAGCAAATATAACCAAAATATTTATAATAAGCAATTATTTTACAAAATAATAAAATAATGCTAGAAAAAGTATTTTGGATTTTATATAAAAATAAAGAGAAACTATGAAGATTGGGAGGAATGGAAGCATGGAACATAATCTGAAAAAAATTGGTGTATTAACAAGTGGAGGCGACGCACCTGGTATGAACGCAGCAATAAGAGCTGTTGTCAGAACAGGTATTAACAATGGTATTGAAGTAGTAGGTATTCGTAAAGGATATGATGGTTTGCTCAATGCCGACATTAAGACATTAGAGGGAAAAAATGTTTCTGATATTATCAATAGAGGTGGTACAATACTGCATACAGCACGTTGCCTTGAAATGTTGACAGAAGAAGGACAAGAAAAAGCAGCAAAAATTTATAAAGTTCTTGGTTTAGATGGTTTGATTGTTATTGGTGGCGATGGTTCTTTTAGAGGTTGCCAAGCATTGGCAAAACATGGCGTAAATTGTATTGGTGTGCCTGCAACAATCGACTTGGATATGAATTGTACAGAATATACAATAGGATTTGATACAGCAGTCAATACAGGAGCAGATGCCATTAATAAATTGAGAGATACATCAAGTTCCCATGAAAGATGTTCTGTAGTAGAAGTAATGGGTAGAGATGCTGGTTATATTGCATTATGGTGTGCAATGGCTGGTGGAGCAGAGGAAGTATTGTTGCCAGAAGAAAAAGATGTTATCAATCCAGAAACAGTAATCAAACAAATTTTGGAGAATAGAAGTTTAGGAAAACGTCATAATTTGATAGTAGTAGCAGAGGGCGTTGGCGGTTCTCAAAAATTAGCAAAAGAGATACAAGAAACAACAGGAATACAAACAAGAGCTACTATATTGGGACATTTGCAAAGAGGAGGAAATCCAACAGCACTTGACCGTA
>CAMXTM010000311.1 GCA_947246775.1 uncultured Clostridium sp.
TTTTTAACATCTTCTGTGGTAAATGTTTTTTTTGCACCTGCTTGATTTACAATTTTTGTCTGTTGGTCTAGGTTGAGCTGTAACATTGGTGCTGTATCTTGACTTGTCAATTCGTCATCAAAATAGCCTGTTGTTACAAAGTTTTCCTCTCCTACTACAAAACCAACTGCTTTTGTAACAGCGGGCATATGTAGGCTAGAGGGCGCATTTTTTGCTAAAATAGCAGTTAGTTGCATTCCATCTTGCAATTCGTCAAAGGTCATAAAGCTGCCATCTTTGCCATTGATAAAAAAGGCATTGGCATCTGCTGTAAAGGTAGACATCGCAATTGTAGCGTCAGCCTGTGGTTTAGATACAGAAATTGTATAACGGTCATCAGACTTTTCAGGGGAAACCTTAGTAGAGTCAATTTTTCCATCTATTATTTTATATTGGCTTTCTCCTACTTTCTCCTTTATTAGTGCTGGCAAGTCTTGGATTGGATTTGTTTCTTCTGTTTTTGGGGCAAGTGGTGTGCTTTGCATTTCTTGTTCTGGCTCAACTGTCTCTGCGTCTGCTTTGTCCAATATCATGGTAAATACAGGTGTTGTTTGCGCTGGAATACTTCTGGTTGTTGCACCATATACTACAAGACAATCTTGATTTTTAACATCTTCTGCGGTAAATGTCTTTCTTGCGCCTGTTTGATTTACAATTTTTGTCTGTTCATCTAGGTTGAGCTGTAACATAGGTGCTGTATCTTGACTTGTCAATTCGTCATCAAAATAGCCTGTTGTAACAAAATTGTCCTCTCCTGCTACAAATCCAATCGGATTTATCATAGGGGGCAAGCTCATTGTCATAGGGGCATTTTTTGCCACAACAGCAGTTAATTTCATATCTGGTTTGAGTTCTTCAAAAGTCATAAAACTGCCATCTTTGCTATTGATAAGAAAGGCGCTTTCGTTTACTACAAATCGTACTCCAGATTCGTCAATTTCATCATTTGAAATTAAAATACTATAAACTGCCTCATTTACATTACTAGTGTCTTTGTCTTGTTTTTCTATGGACTGAATTGTGCCACTCATGGTAGTATATTGACTTTCTTGTGCTTCCTTTTGTGCTTGTTCTAGTGCTGGCAATTTTTTCTGTACCTCCTCTGCAAATACACCGATTGTACCAACTGCTGAAAATGCGGTTAACATGGCAAGGATTGCACACATTTTTTTCATATTATTTTCCTCCTAAATTTGTTTTATTATCATTTTTTTGTTTTCTATATCGTAAGACGAGAACAAAATCAAAAATGTTCCCTTCATTTTATCTTTTTTTTAAAATTTTTAAAAAAAAGCCACTTTTGCGATACAAAAGTGACTTTTGTAATTTTTTTTGTTTAAAATCATTCCGTTTTTACGGTTTATAAAGTAAAGTCTACACCCATCATAATTGCTACATCAACCATTTGTGTTACAAGCTCAAATGTACCCTCTTCTGTTTTTAATTTTTCCATGGTCTCCTCGTCACCCTCAAAGCAACAAATAAGCTGACCATCTGCATCATAAAAGTCTGCTCTCCAGTCATCTGTTCTGTCTTTGTACTTTTTTAGATGATACCATATTTCATTGATTCCACTAATTACATATTTATCGATTGCTTTCTCTGCCATTTTGAATCCTCCTTTAATACTCTGCGTTATGCACAGTTCTGGGGTAAGGTATCACATCTCTGATGTTGCTCATACCTGTTAAATACATAACGGCTCTTTCAAAGCCTAGCCCAAACCCTGCATGGCGTGTGCCACCATATTTTCTTAAATCCATATACCACCAATAGTCTTCTTGCTTCATCGCAAGCTCTTTCATTCGTTTTTGCAAATAGTCAAGCCTTTCTTCTCTTTGGCTTCCCCCAATAATCTCGCCTATGTTTGGCACAAGCAAATCCATTGCTGCTACTGTTTTGTTGTCGTCATTCATTCGCATATAAAATGCTTTAATGTCTTTGGGATAATCTGTTACAAACACAGGTTTTTGGTATATTTTTTCGGTTAAATATCTTTCGTGTTCCGTCTGTAAGTCCATGCCCCACTCAACAGGGTAAACAAATTTTTCCTTTGATTTTTGTAATAGTGCAATTGCCTCTGTGTAGGTCACTTTAGCAAAATCAGAGGAAACAATATTTTCTAATCGTTCTAGTAGTCCCTTGTCTACAAATTGATTAAAAAATGCCATTTCTTCTGGTGCTTTTTCCAGCACAAAGGTAATGATGTATTTTAACATTTCTTCGGCAAGCTCCATATTGTCCTCTAAGTCTGCAAAAGCAATTTCTGGCTCTACCATCCAAAATTCTGCGGCATGGCGTGCAGTATTGGAATTTTCCGCGCGGAAGGTCGGTCCAAAAGTATAAATATTGCGGAAAGCCATTGCAAAGGTTTCGCCTGAAAGCTGACCGCTTACCGTTAAATTCGTTTGTTTTCCAAAAAAATCCTTTGTAAAGTCGGTTTCGCCCTGTTCTGTCACTGGCATATTGTTTGGGTCAAGTGGCAAGGTGGTAACAGAAAACATTTCTCCTGCGCCCTCACAGTCACTCCCTGTAATAATTGGTGTGTGTACATAGACAAAACCTTTTTCTTGAAAAAAGGTGTGTATCGCATAGGCAATCAAACTTCTGACTCGAAAAACAGCAGAAAAGGTGTTGGTTCTAGGGCGTAAGTAAGCAATTTTTCTTAAATACTCAAAAGAATGTCTTTTTTTCTGCAAAGGGTAGGAACTGTCACAACTTCCCTCTACTTCTACCTTTTGTGCCTTTAGCTCAAAGGGCTGTTTTGCATCGGGCGTTTGCTCTAGGATTCCTGTGACAATGACAGCCGTTCCGACATTTAATTTTACAATATCTGTAAAATCGCTGAGCTGTTCCGCCTCTAGCACAATCTGTATGTTTTTAAAATAAGAGCCATCATTTAATTCTAAAAAGCCAAATGCTTTGGAATTTCGAATGGTACGTATCCAACCGCCTATACGGATTTGCTTTTGTATATAGTCTGTCTGATTTTTATAAATGTCTTTTACTTCTACCAAATGCAACGCTATCACTTCTTTCTGATTATAAAATTTTATAAAAATTTTAAAAATACTTCATAGCCCTCTTTTGCCATGTCTTCTTTTGGGATAAAGCGTAATGCGGCGCTGTTAATACAG
>CAMXTM010000312.1 GCA_947246775.1 uncultured Clostridium sp.
TTGTTTTTTTACAAACAAAAAAACCGCCACAATTTATAGCGGTTTTTATTATTTTAAAAAATTGCCAAATCTTGTCTGTTGTCCAAGCCAGGTCAATTCGACTGTGCCAACTGGCCCATTTCTCTGTTTCGCAATAATCAACTCTGCTTGGTTCTTTTTTTCGGTTTCTGGAAAATAATACTCATCTCGATACAAAAATGCTACCACATCTGCATCTTGCTCTATTGCGCCAGATTCCCTTAAATCAGAAAGCATGGGTCTATGGTTTGCTCTTTGCTCACAGGCACGGCTTAACTGACTTAAGGCAACAACAGGTGCTTCCATTTCTCTAGCAATCGCCTTGAGAGAACGTGAAATTTCTGAAATTTCTTGTTGTCTGGAATCACTTCTGATATTGCCACTCATCAACTGCAAATAGTCAATCACTATCAATCCCAAGCCCTTTTCCAATTTTAATCTTCTACATTTAGAACGTATTTCCATAGGAGAAATACCTGGTGTATCATCAATATAAATTGGTGCTTGAGAAAGAGGACCCATTGCTTCTATGAGTGCTGACCAATCCTTTTCTTCTAATTCCCCTGTTCTCAGCTTTTGCGCATCAAGCATTGCCTCTGAACACAACATTCTATTGACCAACTGTTCCTTTGACATTTCTAAGGAAAATACAGCAGTAGGAACATTGCCTCGAATTGCCGCATTTTGCACAATATTCAGTGCAAATGCTGTTTTGCCCATAGAAGGTCTTGCCGCAAGCAATATCAAGTCTGACTTTTGTAGTCCTGCGGTTTTGGCATCAAAATCTGTAAAACCAGTTGCAATCCCTGTTACTCTACCTTTATTTTTATATGCTTCCTCTATTTTTTCAAAGGCATCTACAGCAACTTCTCTAATATTGGCAAACTGTTCTGTTCTGCGGTTTTGTATGACATCAAATATGCCTTTTTCCGCTTTTTCCATAATAAAGCCAACGCTTTCTTTGCCCTCATAGCTCATTCGAGAAACTTCTGTTGTGGTTTGAATTAGTCTACGCAAAAGAGATTTTTCTTCTACTATGTGTGCATAATATTTAACATTGACAGAAGTAGCTGTTGCAGTAGAGATAGATGCAAGAAAAGGCACCCCCCCTATTTATCCAAAAACATAGAACTTAATACTGCTTGCTCAGCGGTATCATCATGAGGTGGCACATTTTGAAAACTGATAGAACTTTGTTGATTTTCCTCCACCTCAATTCCTCCTTTTTTATGCTTCTACAATTTTAATTGTAATTTCTGTGGATACTTTTGGGTGTAATTTTACAACTGCTGTTCTTTCGCCTACCATTTTAATAGGGTCGCCGATAGATACTTTCTTTTTATCAATATTCATACCCGTTTGTTTTACAATTTCTTCTGCTACTTCTTTATTTGTGACAGAACCAAACAGTTTACCATTTTCGCCTGTTTTTACTTTTACTGTTACAACTTTATTTTCTAATTCTTTTGCTATTTGCTGTGCTTGCTCTAATTCTTCTTTTTTTCTTTTTGCCTCTGATTTTTGTTTTAACTCAAAGTCATTCAAATTTGATTTTGTTGCTTCTACAGCAAGTTTTTTAGGAAACAAAAAATTTCTTGCATAGCCATCGCTTGCATTAACTAATTCGCCTTTTTTTCCTACGCTTTTTACGTCTTCTAACAATATTACTTTCATCTCTAGTTTTCCTCCTTCAAATAACTCTCTATTGCTTGTTTTATTTTTTGCTCTGCCTGCTCTACTGTACAATGGGAAAGCTGCGCCCCTGATATAGTCATATGTCCGCCGCCTCCCAATTTTTCCATAATCAACTGTACATTGATTTCTCCAAAACTTCTTGCACTAATATATACAGTATCCTCCAAAAAACAACACACAAAAGATGCCTTTACTCCAACAATATTTAACAAATCATCTGCTGCCATTGCCGCTGTCAATACAGAATTTTCTACATCAGACGGGCAAACAGAAAATGCCATATTTTCATATATCATTTTCGCATCTTTTACGGCTGATGCCTTTGCTTGATAAGATGCCATATCATTTTGAAAAAGCAGTCTTACACGGGTACTATCTGCACCATGTCTCCTTAAAAATGCCGCCGCTTCAAAGGTAATCGCACCTGTTTTAGCACAAAAATTTTTAGTGTCTACTGTAATACCAGCCAAAAGCACATCTGCCTGCAATGGTTTTAGTTTTATTTTATCTCCAAAATATTGTATCATTTCTGTTATCAGTTCACAAGTGGAAGATGCATATGGTTCATGGTAAATTAACACCGCATTTTCTATAAAATCGGTACTTTTTCTATGGTGGTCAAATACCACAATTTTTTTGGAAATATCCAGCAACTGTGGGCATACTGTCATAACAGGTCTATGCGTATCTACTACCACAACAAGAGATTGTGCATTTGCTTTTTCTATTGCTTGTTGTGGTGTAATAAACACCGTTTGATATTCCTCTGTTTCTGACATTCTCTCATGCAATCTTTGTATCCCTGGTGAAATTTGGTCAAGCACAATATAACATTGCTTTTCTAGTGTCTGTGCTATGGTATAAATGCCCATACAAGCCCCTATGGAGTCTAAATCTGCTTTTTTATGCCCCATTACAAATACATCGTCGCTTTCTCCCATCATTTCCCAAAGTGCATCTGCTTTTACTCTTGCTCGAATACGGGCATTATGGCTAATTTCTCCGCTTTTTCCGCCATAGAATAAATATTTTTCACCCTCTTTGATTAACACTTGGTCGCCACCCCTACCCAGTGCAAGCGCAACCGCTGCCTTTGCACTTTTCATAGCTGTTTCCAAGTCTTTGCCATCTACGCCTATGCCCATGCTGACCGTCACAGGGATATGGTCTCCAACGCTCACTTCTCTAATTTGATTTAATATATCAAATTTCTTTTCTTTTAGTATCTCCAACTGCTTTTGCGAAAAAACAAAAATATATCTATCTTTTTCAAATTTTTTAATAATGCCCCCCACGCTTGATGCAAATGCAGTTAATTTCCTATCAATCAATGCAGTTAATATCGGCAAACGGTTTTCATCAAGCGACTCCACTACTTCTTCATAGTTATCCAAAAAAAGCAATGATACTGCTGTTTTTTGCTCTTTCAAGGCATGCTCCAAATTTTGA
>CAMXTM010000313.1 GCA_947246775.1 uncultured Clostridium sp.
TTTTACCAGATTCTGTGCTATATGTCTTTGTTACACTTGTGTTAGTTCTAGCATAAAAACTATTCACTGAGTGCAAACTGCCATAATATATAAGAACATCATATAGTCCCCCCGCTGCTCCACCTGTTTTTAAGCCTGAAAAAGTAATGGTAAATTTTGTTGAACTTATTACTGTTGTTGTTCCCATACTTGCCATAAATGATTCCTTCTTTCTATTTCTATCTATGTTATTTTATTTTAAATATTTTTAAAAATCTCTTGACAACACGTATTGCACGTGTTAATATGTATTTGTAACAAGTAATACATACTTTCGGAGGTGAGGTATGAGGGACAAAGATTTATTAAAACTACTCCAAAAAAATGGGTGGGTAGTAAAACGAGTAAAAGGAAGTCATCATATTATGCAAAAAGGCAATAAAATACAAATTGTTGCCATACATAATAAAGATGTTCCTACAGGCTTGTTAGAAAAAATATTAAAGGAGACAGGGCTAAAATAGCCCTCTCTCATCATTTATATAAGGAGGTACACTATGTTATTTATTTACCCTGCTATTTTTCACAAACAAGATGACTGTTATTGGGTAGAATTTCCAGACCTAGAAGGCTGCCATACCTATGGCAATACCTTAAATGAAACTATGGAATATGCCCAAGAAGCATTATCTGCTTATTTATTAACATCACTTGAAGAAAATTTATCTTTTGCACAGCCATCTGATATATCCTCTATATCATATGATGGTGATAGTTTTGTTACTCTTGTAACTTGTGACATTAATCAATATAAAGATACAAAAGCAGTAAAAAAAACTTTAACGATTCCTGCTTGGCTAAATGAAAGAGCTTTAGCAATGAATATCAATTTTTCTCAAGTGCTACAAGAAGCACTTCTTACCAAAATACAATCAAAATAAAACAGGAGTTTTTACTCCTGTTTTTTTAACACTCCAGTCGTTTTTTATCTTTATTCCATACACCTTTTGTTAATACAATGCCATTCAATGTTTCAAAGGTAACCAAAAACGGATTTTCTTTAATATCATAGTACAAAGCATTTTCCAGTCTCTCAATTCTTGCTGTTAAATCAGCGTCCAGTAATGTTTTTAATTCAGGATGGGCATTTTTATCCTCATTATGTTTTTTGATTAGTCCTTCCATATCTAATAAAAATTCTGGCAGTAAATTGACTGTCAAAAAGTTTTTCACTTCTTCTGCTGTCATAAAAGCAAGTGCTGGATAAGCAAGTACTACTTCTACCCCATCAGAAATCATAATGCTGACTGGATACCGCCTAATGTCAATCGCTCCATTTTTATAAGCCATTACATATTGAGGAACATCTCCTAATGAACCATAATATAGTAGTATTTCTTCTTCTCCATCTCTGGCAAATACGCCAAATTCATTTATCCAAAATCCATGCTCTAGTCCACCATTTAAATCGCTTCTGTATTCTATTACAAAACCAACTGTTTCCTCTTTTACTACTGGCAATGTTGAGGTTGCTTGTGCTACTGGCTGCACCAAATCGTCAAAATAAACAGGGCTTTCTTCCCCAATATCTCCACTTCCTACCATTACCCTTGTAATCTCTAACTGTTCTCCAGCTACTAACTTTGCAAGCAATTTTCTGCCTTTTACTGTAATTGTAAAACCATAAGCCATGTTATTCCTCCTTTTATCTAAAAGGTTTTTCATCCTTTTAATAATAATATTTCTTTTTGCAATTGCTCTATTAGTTGTTGCTGTTCTTGAATTGCCTTTATCATAGGTGCAATAAATTCCGTGTATCCTAATGAGAGTACATCTTCGCCACCGTCAATCTTACTATCTAAATAACCAGCAAAATCTACATCTAATTCGTTCATGGCATATTTGACCTCTTGTGCCACTAGTCCATAGTGTGGACGCTTTCCTGCCTTGCTACCATCGTTTGTTGCGTTAAAGTCTCTTTCTTGCCCTTGCTCAAAATACGCTTCATGACTGTTCATGCGGTATTTTCGTGGGCGTAACTTCATGATAAAGTTTAAGCCAAGTGGACTATCCTCAATGTCTAGCTTGTCATGGGCGTCTGAACGGGTAACTAATGCCTTTTGCGCATAGACCGTGACCGATGTATTACCAAGTTGTACCTGATTAGAACCTGTTACAGCTGAATCGTAACCTAAACCTGTACAATTCGTATATGCTGTTAAAAACTCTAATGCAGAAAAACCTAGTGCTGTATTGTAATTACTACTTACATTTTCTTTTAATGCTGAATCTCCTATTGCTGTATTGCCAGTTCCACTTGTATTTTTGGATAATGCTTGAGCACCATATGCTGCATTTAATGAACCTGATACAGATTGAGCCAAAGCACTTGAACCAAATGCTGTATTATCTGAACCATTACCCGATGGTTTTAAAACATTATATATTTCAGTTTTTGTCATCGTACTACTACCAAAATCTGCACCATTTTTAGTAATTTTTCCACTTACTACAAAATCTAAATTACTTGCTTTAATTTCTAGCTTATCATCTGATATTTCATACAAATGAACATAATCCCCATCGCCAAAATTAATTTTGTTACCATAGTTACCACTACCTTTTAGTGTTATATTACCTGTTATCGTTCCACCTGCGCTTGGAAATGCTCCTAAATTTGTTAAAGCCGCACTAGCCGATGTTGCACCTGTGCCACCATTAGCAATTGGTACAGCTCCACTTGTATTACCCAATCCCAGTGCATTTCTAGCCGCTGCTACTGTTGTTGCGCCCGTGCCACCATTGGCAATTGGCAATATACCACTTTTAATATCATCTGCACTATGCTCATGAGATGTATTTGCTTTTTTCTCCAACTCTGTTGTCATTGTCTCACTATCTGCTTTTAGAGCAAGTGCTGCTGCCATTGTGTCATTATCCACTTTTTTATCCAATTCTGTTTGGACTGTTTCGGTATCAGCCTTTTTATTTAGTTCCTCTTGCATAGTTTTAGCGTCTGCTTTTTTTGCTAATTCTTCTGCTACAGTTTCTTTATCTGCTTTTTTATCCAATTCTAATGCCATATCAGCGCTGCTTACTATGCCCTTTATATCTTCTTTGTTGACTTTTTTATCTAATTCTTTTTGTATTTCTTCTTTATCCACTT
>CAMXTM010000314.1 GCA_947246775.1 uncultured Clostridium sp.
GGTCAACGATTCTTGCACCATTTACCAAACCGCCTACATAATGTGCATCTTTTGCACTCATCATTAAATGATGTACTACTTTTTTACCTATCATAATTATTTTCCTCCTTTAAAATCACCTTGTTTTATATTTAGCGAATACTTTCGCTCAATATCATTCCCTTTTGTATCAAAAATATAAAAAAAGACAATAAAAATCTATCATTAACATAATAAACTTTTTCTGCCTTTTGTCAGTTGATTATTATTTTAATATTTACCATATTTATCTACTTGACATTTATTATAATATGACAAACAATAAAAAAATAGTGGTAATTTTAAACAAAAAACAAGTCTTATATTGTACTATTTATACTATAACATCAGCAAAAACATCTCTAACTTGAAAAAAATAACAAAATAATATATAATGTCAACTATAAAAATTTTGAAAGACAGAATAGAGTTTTATATCTAATATTATTAGAACTATAATTCTAGGAGGTAATTTATTATGAAAAAAACAATATGTCTATTATTATCTTTCACTGCATTATTTATGATTTTGATTGGTTGTAGTGCAAGTCAAAATAATGAAGATAATAATTCACAGCAACTTGCACAATTAGAAGTATATTCAAGCGATGGAAATTTAATAAATACGATTGTAAATAAAGATACTCTTGAACAATTTAACAAATTAAACTACACATATATTCCATCTGACTTGGATTCTGAACAGAGCGAACTAGAAAACAAAATTGATAATCTTAATAAATTATACACAATTATTTCATATAAAGAACCAGTTGCCATTATCAATAATGGCTCTTTAGAAAAATTAGTAGAAATAACAATATATGAAGATTCAAATATTATTAAAGAACAAGTAGCAGCAGAAAATGTAAAAGTAGCGCCTATCTCAGAAAAATATTTAACTTTTTATATGACTATATCTGATGAAGATAAAAATTTTATTTTATCATTACCTGAAATTTAATCTATATACTTACTCATAAAAAGCGAACTGAAGCCCTATGAATTGATTAGTTCGCTTTTTATAGCTAGCTTTTAAATTAAAAAATAAGGAAGTAGCAAAAATAACTTACTACTTCCTATCTATTTTATAAATTTATTTTTTGTATTAGTTTTTCTACTGCTTCCTCTAAAAATGAAACATCTTTTTTCTCTATTTCTCCCGCATCACAAAGTGCTGCAATATCAGGTTGAATTGGTAATTGAGCCAATACATCAATATTCATTTCCTGAGCTACTTCTTGCAACTTACTCTCTCCAAAAGGATACAACTTTTTACCACAATCACTACAAACCATATAGCTCATATTTTCAATAATACCACAAACTGGAATAGACATCTTTTCTGTCATATGATACGACTTTTTCACAATCAAAGAAACCAAATCTTGTGGTGTTGTTACAATCACTACACCATCTACTGGTATACTTTGAAATACAGTCAAAGGTACATCTCCTGTACCTGGTGGCATATCAATCAGCAAAACATCTAAATCGCCCCAAGCAACATCAGTCCAAAACTGTTTTACAGCATTACCAATGACTGGACCTCTCCATACAATTGGTGCGTCATCTTCTTCTAACATTAAATTTGCAGACATAACAGAAATACCACCTTGTGTTTTTACCACATCAATGCCATTACCATTTCCCACAGCTTTTTGATGGATACCAAATGCTTTTGGTATAGATGGACCTGTAATATCTCCGTCTAATATTCCTACTTTATAGCCTTTTTTACAAAGTGCTACTGCAATACAAGATGTCATAGAGGACTTGCCAACTCCACCTTTTCCACTCATAATACTAATTACTTTTTTAATATGACTTTGTGTATTTGGCATTTCCATAAAATTTGCTTTTCTTTCTGCACAGTCACTTTGACAACTTGCGCATTGTGACTTGTCACAGTCATTACTCATTGCTTTCCATCTCCATTTCTTTATTCTTTTGCTGGAGTAAATAAATCTAGTGTAACATAAATTGTAAAATTAGAATCAAATGTAGCTAAACCATAATGTGTTAACTCTGGATTTAATAGATTCGTTCTTGTGCCTGCTTCCATCATCAGTTGATGATAAGCACTAATCGCATCTTCCCCTTCTATTTTTACAACACTTTCTCCTGCCATAGTATATTTTACACCGCCCGCTGTCATTCTGTCAAACGGATTTTCACCATTTAGATTGGTATAGCCAACATAATTATTTTTGTTCATATCCCAACTGTGATAATACGCTACATTTTCTGCTGTTTTATCGCTTGTTAATACAACACCATTTTCTTGTACACGGGCGCTATTGATAATATCAATTAATTCTGCTTTAAAATTTTCTAAAAATTGTTGGGAATATCGCAACTGTAGTTGTTGTTTATAATCAGCAGTACGAATCAAAACACCTTCTGCTTTATAGTCCTTATTTAACAGCACAAATGTATCTCTATTTTCATCTTGTAACTCTGCTCTATAGTTTTTTAGGTCAAGGTATTTTACATTTTTGATGTCATTTGCGTCCATTTTACCTGTAACACCCTTATATTGAAATGTCATATCATTTGTAAAAATTTCTGCTATCTTGTTATCTTTAATAGAAACCATAAAAAAGTGCTTATAGTCATTGATATATACATATCTTTCTAATGAATAGTTGTTCTGGTCAATCCTGTCAGGTTCTCCCCAGTCAGCTTTTAATTTTGATACAGTTTGTCCAATAGAAAGTATTTTTCCATTGATTATAATATCGTCTGATTGCTCTTGCGCTGTTTCATTTGCTTGTGTATTACTTGATGTTTGTTCTGTTGGTGTTGACTGTTCCTGCTTTGGTGTTTGTTCTGTTGGTGTTGGTTGTTCTTGTTTTGGTGTTTCCTCTGTTGGTGTCGGTTGTTCTTGTTTTGATGTTTCCTCTGTTGGTGTTGGTTGTTCTTGTTTTGGTGTTTCTTCTATTGGTGCTTGCTGCTCCTCTTTTTGTGTTTCACCAGTTGGCATCTGTACTACATTTTCATAAATTGCTGTAAATGCTACTACTGCTTCTTCTATTGTTACATCTTTAAAAGGAGAAAACATATCTTCAAAACCACTCATAATACCAGCCATTTGGATTTTTTTTATGTAAGGTA
>CAMXTM010000315.1 GCA_947246775.1 uncultured Clostridium sp.
CATTCATATTGGTCACCTCAAATAACTATTGAATGTTTATAATTGCTTCGCCCTCTTCTGCCTGTTTTTCTGCTAAGCCATTTACTTGCTTAAAATCTGTCGTATTTGTAATAACAACTGGTGTCACTATTTCATATCCCTCTGCCATAATGCCTTGTTTATCAAATGTTAAAAGTAAATCGCCTTTCTTTACAACATCATTTACTTTAACATGAGTTGTATAATGTTTTCCATTTAACTGTACTGTATCCATACCTACATGAATCAATACCTCTACACCACTATCACTCGTCAAACCGACAGCGTGCTTTGTATCCATTACAACGGTTACTTTTCCATCAAATGGTGCTACTACTCTACCTTCTTCTGGCTCTATTGCAACACCTTTTCCTAAATATTCTCCTGCAAATGTCGCATCTTTTACAGAACTTAATGCAATTACTTTTCCCTTAATAGGACTATATACTGTTTTATCTTCTGATGTAATTTCTTGTTTTTGCTCTGATTTTGCTTCTTCTTTATTTTCTGGTTTATTTTCTTCTTTAACTTCTGTTTTCTTTACTGGTTTTGTTTGTTCTTCATCTTTCCACATTACCCATGTCAATGCAAATGATATGCCAATCGCAATTGCCATTGCAATAATATATTGTGTAGGTCTATGTAAATGAAGCAATATAGCAAATAATCCTGTTACACCTGTTCCTGTTGCACCTAATCCTACAATAGAAGCATACAACGCACCAAAGCCGCCGCCTATAGATGCTGCAATAAATGGTTTAAAAAATCTCATATTTACACCAAAGATTGCAGGTTCTGTAATACCCAAAAATGCACTTAATGAAGATGGCAAAGCAATTGATTTTAACTTTTTGTTTTTTGTTTTTAATGAAACTGCAAGTGTTGCTGCGCCTTGTGCTACATTTGCCGCAGAAGCAAGAGGCAACCAATATGTCATACCATACTGTGAAATTTGTCCCAAGTCAATAATGGTATACATATGATGAATACCAGATACTACTGTTGTTGCATATGCTGCACCCATAATAAAACTTCCTATACCCAAAGGTAATGCAATTAACCACTGTACACCGCCTAATATTCCATTTTCAATCGTTACAAAAATAGGACCAATAATTGCTAATGTTAAATATCCTGTTACAAATACACTGACAAGTGGTGTTACAAATAAGTCCAACATGGCTGGTACAATTTTATGTAATTTCTTTTCAATCGTACTTAATACCCAAACTGCTATGATAACTGGTATAACGTGTCCTTGATAACCTACCATATCTATACTATAAAGTCCAAAAAATACACTTTGTTTCTGCAATACTCCCTCTGTTGCTACTGTCCAAGCATTTTGTAAATTAGGGTGTATCATAATCATACCAATAACTGCACCTAAAAACGGATTTCCACCAAATACTTTTGCAGCGCTTACTGCAATCAATATTGGCAAAAATGTATATGCTGTATTACTAAAAAGTTGTGCAAAAACATACAGTGAACTTGAAGTATCTATATTTACAATTCCGTTATTTACCATAAAGTTGAGCGATTCCATAATACCCATTAAAAAACCACTCGCTACGATAGCTGGTATAATTGGTACAAATATATCGCCTAATGTTTTGATTCCTTTTTTAAACCAATTTGTCTGTGCTGTTGCTGCCGCTTTAACTTCTTCTTTTGTGCTTGCTGTAATGCCTGAAATAGTTATAAATTCATCGTATACTTTATTTACTATACCAGTGCCAAATATAATTTGCAATTGTCCTGATGCAAAAAATACACCTTTTACACCATCAATTTCTTCTACTGCTTCTTTATCACATTTATCATTATCTGCTATCACTAATCTTAATCTTGTGGCACAATGCGCTGCTGAAATTAAATTATCTTTTCCACCTATTTTTTCATAGACTTCTTTTGCTGACTGTTTATAATCCATAATCCCGACCTCCTAAAATATTGTTTTTATATGAAATCGATTTCATTTTATATATATTATTATACATTTTTTTAATCATTTGTATAGAGCCAATTTACACAAATTATTTTATTAATTTTCTGTCAATAACAACAAAAAACTGTCAATCAAAAACAGCTTCTATTCCTATTCTTTTGAAATACTACCATTTTATTGACAGTTTATTTTTACATATATTTTTTATTTATTTTTATTTTTTGTACTTTGTTGTTCCACAATTTCAAACCCCAGCTTTGTTTCTTTGATTACTTTCTTTTGCTCCTTTAACAATCCAAGCAACATTTCTGCTGCATATTGTCCACTTGTCTTATAATAAAAATGTGCTGTAGTTAATGTTGGCTCTATCAGTGTTGACAATTTTGTATGTCCTATTCCTACTATTTGTATTTGCTCTGGTATTTTAATTTGTTGCTCTTTTAAATATTTCATTGCTCCTACAGCTATGAAATCGGTTGCACAAAATACAGCATCTATGTATTTACACTCTTTCCATAATTTTTTCATCGCTTTATATCCAGATTCCATTGAAAAATCACTCTCAGCCATAAGCTGTTCTTCCACTACTCTATGATAGGATTTCATTGCATCTAAATATCCCTTTTTTCTCTCAAGTCCTGCTGCTTTATCTTTTACTGTAACACCTATATATGCAATATGCTGTCTATCATTTAAAAGCATAATTTCTGTCAATTCTTTTGCTGCTAAAAAATCATTATGATAAATACAGCTTGTATAGTCTACTCTTTGCCCTACTACTACTACAGGTACATCTATTTGCTTTATCACTGTTTTATGCTCTTTCCTCAGCAATGTAGCTATAAATATAATCCCCTCTACATTATTATTTTGAAAAACACTCAGATATTCTAACTCTTTTTCGACACTATTTTCTGTATTAGCAAGCAATATCTGAAATCCCTCACTTGAAAGTATCAAGCTAATGCCCGCTACAATTCTACTAATGGTTTCTGAATTGATTTTTGGCAATACAACACCTATCAATTTTGACTTTTTTGTTCGCAATGTTTGTGCCTGCAATGATGGTCTATATCCTGTTTTCTCAATTACTTCTTTTATCTTTTGTTTTTTTTCCTCGCTAA
>CAMXTM010000316.1 GCA_947246775.1 uncultured Clostridium sp.
CTCCATAAAAAAAATAGCTTATAGTTAAAAGCTTGTGGTATTTAGGAAATATATATATACTACAAGTAAGAAAAAGCACCCACATTAAATGAGTGCTCGAACTTTTTTAGCGTATTCTGTACTATCTAGATAGTGGGGTCATCTGCTATTCAGAATATCACTTGGTGTCTGACCCAATACATGGCGGTGTATTAATAGCGACACCTAATAGCAAAAATTGTGTCAAAATATCCCCCCCTTTTTAATGGGGCTATATAAAGGATAGCAACTCTATTGACTAAATCATTGCTCGGTAAAAGGCAAATTTTCGCATATTAGCGGGAATTTGCCTTTTACCGTTATTTTACAGATACGCTGATTCTGAGATTATTATATGTGTAATGAAGTTAAGGAGTTAAATGATATGAGTATAAAAGATTTGTATAGAGATGATATCCAACAATTGTTTAGTAAGGTTAGCGCTAACCAACTCGACATTCTAGAAGTTCAGAAAGACCTATCTGATGATGAATGGCAAGATTTCTCAGTTCGTTACGATAGTTGGTATACAGAAATTTGGGCTATTAAGAATTATAGTAGATTGATACAATCCATGTAATTTGTTGAGGCGTTGCTCTATGAGCGACGCCTTTATAATATATATAGGTATTATATACATTAGGTATACATTACTTACATTATATACATTTATATTATAGAAGAAAAAGTAAAAAAAATACTGTAATAAATGGTTAGATTTTATTGTGATAGTAGGCTTTTCCTAGGGCTTTAAATATGTCTTAAACTATACCTTTTTGTGCAAATAAAATACCTTTTTGTGCAAATAAAATACCTTTTTGTGCAAATAAAATACCTTTTTTTCTTTTTTTTGCGAATATGGTATAGTTGAATGGGAGGTCATTTTATGGGTAAAAAAGAAAAAATTAAGAACGATCTTTTTTCTGATTTACTTTCTAGACAAGACTATTTAGTCACTCAAGCGAATGATTTAGCTAAATCATTCGGGAATCTTACTACTTTTGAGCATAAAGTATTAGATTATTGCTTTAGTTTTGTGCAGAAAGAGGATCGAGCTGATAAGGTCTATAAAACTACAGCGAGAGAAATCGTAACTCACTTCAATTTGGCAATATCTGGTCAAAATTATTTACGCATTGTTGAAGCATTTAAGAGGCTTAATGATAGTACATCGATTTATTTGGGAATAATAACCGAGGACGGAAAACGTGGGATTCGAATGACTTCATTATTCGAAAGTGTGGATTTGTTTGAGGACGGTCAAATTGCATTTAAGTTTAGTTCTACTGTTGCGCCGTACATATTCCAACTAAAGAAGAATTTCTATTCTTTTCCGCTATCTGATTTAGCAAAGGTGAAATCGAAATATACTTTAACTCTGCTAAAGCGTTGGAATGCTGAGTCAAAAGGGATTTGGAGAAATACTAATGATTTTAGCAGGCATACTAACGGATTTGCGCCTCCTGCAGCAGAAATAACAGGATCACTTGAAGAGTGGGAAGACTGGATGCTTGGAACTGATAAAAAAGGGAAACCTAAAAGGTGGCCTGCAGGAAGATTTAAACAAAAGGCGTTAGATGTTGCGATGAACGAGTTAGATATTCTTTATCCTGAAATCGAAAAGACATTAATTAAACATGTTGAAGGGCGTAGAACTGTAGGCTTTACCGTTCTTATCCATTCCTCAAAATAAATGATTGATGATACTTTTTTGTGCAAGGATATTGTTGATATACCAACAATAAATTAGAATTATAGGGATGTGTGCTCAATCCTGGGACGTAAAAAGTATTGGTAATCTCTCTGCTGATGAGCAGTGCTGTATTTATACAAATTGTGGGGTAGACTGGGATGGTTGCCTGGAATAATTATAACGAATATTTTGAATAAAAAATTAGAAGAATACTTTTTTGTGCAAGAGTTTTTGTTGGTGTGTCAACAAAAATAGTATAGCTAGGTTGTTGGTGATATGGAAAACAATCTAGCTTTTTTGTGTTTGTTTACATGAAAAATTTTTTAAAATTTTTGTGGTATTGTTGATATAACAGTTGTTTTTAGGGAGATTCACATTTTATACACACATATATTTTTATTCTTGTGTTTTATAAAAAGTTTTTTCATTTTTTATAGATCTTTCTATATTTTTTATGCTATTTAAATCGTTTGAGATGGTATTAAAAAATGCTTTTTTGAGTTTTTTAATATCTATAAAAATTTTTAGAATTTATATTAAATATCCTTTTGTGTTGACGTTTGCTGTAACCGTTGATACAATAAGGTTGAAAGTTAAATATTATAATTGAAAAAGAGGTAAAAATTATGACAACTGTGTTTGCGATTGACTTAGGTAATAAACAGACAAAGATGACAGACGGTAATAATACTTACGTATATCCGTCTGTACTATTACCAGAAAAAAATATTCGTTCGGCCTTCTCGCTAGGAGCGGTTAAAGGCATGACTGAGTTCAAATCATCATCGGAAAATGGTTCGTTTTACTGGGGACCAGCCATTTTGGAGTACGGTAAAGATAATTTAAGAGATAGTCTTTCAGCTGATCGCAGATATTTCAATAGAATTTTTAAGCAGCTATGTGTATTTGCGCTAGCTAAACTTGCTAATGATTATGATTTAGCCCATGATGGCGTGTTGGTCGTTGATAGAGTCGTTGCAGGATTGCCGTCAGCTGATTACGAAAACGATGAAAATGTGAATCAGGTAAAAAAAATCTTTAGTGGCCAGCATTTAGTTGAAATTGATGGTGATCCGGTAACACTCAAAGTTAAAGAGGTAAATGTCATACCGCAATCGACAGGAACGCTTTTAGATATTGTATATAAGGGCTTTGATGCAGAAAAACCTGAAAAAAGCAAGATTACAAAGGCTCAATTAGAGTTACGAGAGTTAGTTCAAAAAGGTAAAATTGGGATCGTTGATATCGGTGGTGGTACTATCTTACTTGATATGCTAGTTAGAGGCGCACTATCACCTCAACATCGGAATCAACTAAATCGTGGAGCCAATAGCCTATATGAAGCTATTGCTAACGATATTATGAAA
>CAMXTM010000317.1 GCA_947246775.1 uncultured Clostridium sp.
GGTTATGCTGGGTATTCTTCGCAAAAACGGCTTTACGGTCGTTTCTGACGATTATCAAGCTGACTTAATTATTATAAATACATGCTGCTTTATCCAAGACGCACTAGAAGAAAGTATAGAAACAATATTAGAACTGTCACAATATAAAACAACTGGTCGTTGCAAGGGCATTATTGTATCTGGTTGTTTGGCACAAAGATATCACAAGGAAATATTTGACGAAATGCCAGAAGTAGATGCAGTCATTGGTACAACGGCTTATGAAGAAATCGCTGATATTGCAAATCGTGTACTACAAAACGAAAAAAACATTACACAGCTTCAGGACATTGGCAAAGCAATGACAGAAAACAATGCACTATTGCGCATGGTGTCTACACCACTATATTATGCCTATCTCAAAATATCAGAGGGCTGCGACAATCACTGTACTTATTGTGTTATACCAAAATTAAGAGGGACACACAGAAGCCGCAGCATAGAAAGCATTGTACAAGAAGTGGAACTTTTAGCAAGTCAAGGCGTAAAAGAGCTGATTGTTGTGGCGCAAGATACGTCTATTTATGGGCGGGATTTATACGGTGAGCCAAAACTTCACGTATTATTAGAAAAAATTTGTGCTGTAGAGGGCATAGAATGGGTACGTTTGTTATATTGCTACCCCGAAACACTCACAGATGAAACCATAGCCGTTATGGCAAGTCAGCCTAAAATTTGTCATTACATTGACCTACCAATACAGCACAGCAATGACGCTGTATTAAAAAGAATGGGCAGAAAAAGCACACAGGCTATTTTAGTGGAAAAAATCAACAAATTAAGAAAAGCAATGCCTGATATTGCTATTAGAACTACTTTTATTGTGGGATTTCCGCAGGAAACAGAGCAGGAATTTGAGGACTTACTAAACTTTACGCAAGACATGAAATTTGACAAACTGGGCGTGTTTGCCTATTCCCAAGAAGATGGCACACCTGCCGCAAAGATGCCAAACCAAGTCCCAGAAGACATCAAACAACAGCGAAAAGACGCCGTTATGGAGCTACAAAAATCAATTTCTGCACAAAATTGTCAAAAACAAGTGGGAACTATCAAAAAAGTAATGGTAGAGGGCAAACTCCCTGACCAAGAAATTTACTGCGGCAGAACCATGCAAGATGCGCCTGATATTGATGGGCTTGTGTTTTTTTCCTGCCCTTATGAGCTGCTTTCTGGCGATATTGTGCAAGTGTCTATTGTGCAAGCAAGTGATTACGATTTGATTGGAGAGATATACTATGGAAATGAACCTAGCGAATAAATTAACTACACTTCGTGTTGTGTTGATTCCTGTTTTTTTGGTTTTGTTGTTGTCAAACTTTGTTCCTGCCCCCCTCAATCGCTACCTTGCAACAGCTATTTTTGTTGTTGCATCTGTAACAGACTTTTTAGATGGCTATATTGCAAGAAGTAGAAATATGGTCACAAACTTTGGCAAATTTATGGACCCTCTCGCCGACAAATTACTTGTCTGTTCTGCATTGGTTGCACTGGTAGAGCTAGATGATTTGCCCGCTTGGGTCACCATTATCATATTGAGTAGAGAATTTGCTATCACTGGTTTTCGTACCCTTGCAATGGAAGCAAATATTGTTTTAGCAGCAAGTTGGTTAGGAAAAATAAAAACTACTACACAAATTTTAATGATTTTCGTTTTACTACTTGACATACAAGGTATAGATATGTTAGAATATGTATTAGTTGCAGTAGCAACGCTGTTCACAATATGGTCTGGTATAGACTATATTGCAAAGAATAGAGCTGTTTTGAAATAAGGGAAGAGGATAAGGCAGGGCATACGCTCTGTCTTGTTTTCTTTATACGGAATAGAGAGGATACCATGTCCAATATTATTATGCTTCACCCAAAAGGGAATGATGCTATCCACATGAGTAATGGTTTAACGGCTGTTTTGATTGATACGCTTTCTCTTAGTGGTTCTCAACTTGCTCAAACAGTGGAGCAAAAACACCTTATTATATGGCTATCAGAAAAAGACCAAAGTAAAGTTGGCATTGGCACAGTAGGATTTGATATTTGTGAAATGCCATGGAATATACAAACCTTTGAGCAAGACAAGGCATTTTTAATCAAGACAGCTTCCGAAGTCAAAAATAAATTGATGTGGGAATATTTAGACTATATCCCTAATAAAAAACTTCTTTTTCCTTGTATTGATAAATGGATAGAATTGTTATCAAAAATGAAAAAAGAATATATTCAGCCAGAAATATTACAGGAATGGCTTGCGGAAGAGGAGCTTTTTTATCGCAAATGCCCCAAACATCACACCTTTTTGACGGTATTTGGTTGCCATGTCTGCAATCATTCTTAATGTCGGTATAATGCCGACATTTTTTTATAAACAAAATCAGGTGTGTTAGAAATAAAAATGTCACTTTGTGGTGCTTTGTCTGTAACATAAAAATTGTAAATGTGGAGTTTGTAATACCATTCCCCTGTGTCAAAAAATTCCGTATAACGTTGATTCCATATAATACGCCCATATTGGTTTTGTTTTAGCGTAAAAGCAACTTCATTTAAACAGTCTTTTCCATAATAGCGAGATTGTATATTATGATAGTCTTTGTTATGTCCTCTTATATAAGGGGTAGTACAGTCGCCATGAAAACAAAACTCATATTCCTTTTCCTTTTGAGAAATAGAAATTTTTGTCAAGTGCAGTTTTTCGATACAGGAATAACAATAAATGTTTTTTCGAGGATAAACATCATTTATAAATTGGTCACCACGTTGCCAAAAAGACTGGCGATGTAACATAACATTGTCATAAATATCCGTCTTGGGTAAAGGATAAGCCATGCTAAATTGATTGCGTGCATTTGCACTTTTTGCTGCTCGTTCTTTTTTGTCCCAAGTTAGCTCAATTTCTTGAAAAACTAACATTTGAATCCTCTCCTTTGTTGCCTGTTGAAATGTAGTAAAAAATGTATCTTTATTGTACCATAGAGAAAGAACAAATTACAATGGGTTGGGGTACGGTTGGGGTAAAAAACACAAAAAATGGAAA
>CAMXTM010000318.1 GCA_947246775.1 uncultured Clostridium sp.
TCTTGAGCTTGCTTTTCATAATTGATGTTGCAATCAACGAAATAACAAATCCAATGCCAAAAGCAATTGCAAAATTTCTAGCAAATTTGAATGGCTCTCTTGGAAAATTACTGACATCATATGGTTTTCCCATTTTTGCTTGTGTGATAAAGTCATCGCACAAATTTGCAAAAGTTGTAAATGCCGCTGCATAATTGCCCGCACTCAAATTAGGTAAGAAATTTTCAGACATATAGTCTCGTCCTGCATCTGTTAATGCTGTGATTCCATAGCCTGTTGTGGATATATACCAATCTCTTTCTTCCATGCTAATAAGAAAAAGTATCCCATCTTTTTCTTCACCAAAACCATAATCATGATTGTCATAAAAATTATCAGCATATTCCGCAGGAGATAGCTCACCCAAAGAGTTAACAGTAACTACTACAATATCTAGTTGCTGCCTTTCGCTAATTTCGTTTAGTTGATACAGCAACTCCTTTTCTTCACTGTCTGAAAGCAAATCTGCTTCATCTACAAGCCTTTGTTTATCTGCTGCAAATGTAAAATATATAGAAGTAACAGAAAGTATAAAAGTAATAAAAATAATAGAAACTATTTCTAATATTGTATGTAATCTTTTTTCCATAAGTATCCCCCTACAACAACCAAATGAGATAAGACAAGGCATACAAAACGATACCAATTATAACTGTTAAACCAAACAACCATTTTGTGTATGCTGCCTTATCTAGTGGCAAATCTCCTATCATTTTTCCATTTTGTCCATTCATAGCAAAAAGATAATTTTGTCCATTCCATTTTGTATTTAAAAGCCACACTGGAAAAAGAGCATATGTTACTTTTCCATTTTGTAGTTGTATACTACTATTTTCTTTTATAACTGATGTATAGCCTATCACTGTCTTATCAAAAGCCTTTTCTGCACTTTTTTGGATTCGTTCATTGGCACGTTTTACACTTTGCTTACTATCTACATCATATTTATCTGCTAAATATCCTGCTAAATATGCGGTTTGAAAATCTACTGCTTGTGAAAAATCAAAAGGTTCAAGGGACTCCATTAAATCATCTGGCATTTTTGTAGAACCATCAACAGGAACTCTTTCAAATCCAATATTTCCCTCTCGAAATACAGAAAAAAAGTTTGTTTCTGTATAAAAATATTTGCTGTCACTCCATGTTCGTATTTTTGTTGCTTTATAACGCATAGAAACATCAGCATTAGCATCAAATAGCCAAAATGGAACATAAATTCCTTTTATTTCTTTAATATGGTTTTCTTCTTTAAATACTTTTGGAAGTAGACGTTTTCCTTCATAATGCCTTTTTAGAGCAGCCTCTGCCGCTTTTTTATCTAGCTTAAATGGAATGACATAATCTGGTTTTTTTGTACTGGATAGTTGCCCCATCATAATAACTGGATTTCCGCAAAAAGGGCATGATGTTGCTACTGTATTTCTATTACAGGTAATTTCACCACCACAGGATTTACAGACATAGGAACGTAGCTCATCTATTTCAGATTTTTGCCATTCTTGTTTTGTAGAAGTTTCCCATTTCATATTGTCCGATTGCTCTTTTTTTAATTCATTGTCATAATTTTTTAATGTTTCTATATCAAATTCTGTATCACAGTAGGGACACTTCATTTTTTGTGATATACTGTCAAAGGTGATTGCACCACCACAACATGGACATTTATATTCTTTTATTTCTGCCATCTAAACCCTTCTTTCAGTTTATAAAGTTTTTACACTCTATCATTGTCATCAAAAATGTCTCCACATTCTGGACAAAATTTTGGTGGATTTGCTGGATCTTCTGGTTTCCAACCACATTTATCACATTGAAAAAGTGGTGTACCAGTTGGTCTTTTTGTGCCACAATTAGGACAGAAGTTGCCCTTGTTAACTGCACCACAAGAACAAACCCAACCATCGCTCTCTTTTGGTTTTGCAGCACCACAGTTAGTGCAGAATTTTCCTTTATTCATTGCACCACAAGAACATTTCCAACTGTCTGATTGTGTTGGTTGTTGTACAGTCTGATTGATTTGATTTGTTTGCTGCTGACCCATAGTAAATAAATTTTGTGCATTTGCGCCACCTACATTCATTGCCATTCCCATACCTACAAAACCATTCATAGCACCTGCTGCATTAGAAGCTGCTGCTTTCATTGCATCTGCCTGCGCTCCAACTAAAGTAGCACCAGCCATATTAGGATTTTGTAATACCGCTGTGCGTTGAAGTTGTTGAATCATTTTGGTATCTTCTTCTGGTAAAGTAACAGAGCCAAGTGCAATACTGATGATTTTTAATCCACGTAATTGTCCCCATTTTGTAGAAAGTGAAACATTCATCGCATTTTCTAATTCTGTATTATGCGCAACAATTTGATTAGGACGTATTTGTAAATCAGAAAGTCTTCCAAATGCAGGCTGTAAGGCACTAATAAATTCTGTTTTTAATTGACTATCTAATTCATCACGTGTAAACTCTTGCTCAATATTGCCACAAACATTTGTATAAAAAAGGAGTGGGTCAACAATTTTATAAGAATAGACACCAGAACAACGTACAGAAACATCAATAAACCAATTTTAGAATCTACTATACGGAAAGGAATTGGATTTGGTGTCCCAAATTTATTATCAATCAATTCTTTTGTATTAAAATAATATACACGTTGGTCTTTACCTGTGTCACCACCATATGTAAAACGTTTGCCGATTGTCTGAAAAGTTTCTTTGATACCTTGTCCGAATCCTCCTGTAAAAATACTTGGCTCTGAAGAAGTGTCATATTGAAATTCGCCAGGCTCAGCACATACTTCTACTACTTTCCCTTGTTCCACAATTATCATACATTGTCCATCTGCTACTGCAATCATACTACCATTTGAAATAATATTGTCATTTCCTTTTTTATTAGAAGAACGAGAATTGATACGTTTTTTGCCTTTTGTAACTAAAACATCTTTGTCCATTGCTTCACAATAAAAAAATTCTTTCCACTGGTCTGCAAGTGTTCCTCTTAGCGCACCTATTCCTGCCTTGATAAGTCCC
>CAMXTM010000319.1 GCA_947246775.1 uncultured Clostridium sp.
CCAATAACATCTCCTTTGTTATTAGTATGTCCTTATTTCATCAATTTAATAACACACTTTAAATTTATTATCTATAGTAAAACAAATATCATTTTTCTGATTCATAAAAAGTACATCTTCTAAGGTAATGATGTTAACCTCTATATCTTCTCCATAGTTTGCATTTTCTAAAGCATTATATAGCAATCGCAGTTTTTTCTCATCTGAAAAATAACGTGTAAAAACAGAATCCTTGTATTTTTTATTTGTGTTCATTGTTCTACCTCTTACTATTATTATATAAGAAAATTCCCTTAATGACAATAATTATAAACTTTGATAAAAATAAATAAAAAAATTTTTATCAAATATAGAAAAATGACAAAATCTGTCGTATAAACAGTGTAAAATTAAATTATAAAAACATAGAGGAGGATATATATGAATGAGAGATTAGAAGAAGCACTAATAGAATTTTTAAACAGTGCTATAGAAAACTGTCATCAATGTTTTAATCAATTAGAAAACATAACAGAACAGTTAAAATATGTAGAACAACAAAGAGAGAAGTTGAAAACATTATTGGAAGAAAATAATATTATATTTCCATTGGAAGAATTTCTTGATATATCCATTCTTTTAGAAAATAGAAGAAGCGAATTTGCATATTTTTCTGGCTTACAAGATGGAATAGAATTTACAGACAAAATAGAAACAATAAAACAAAATATGGAATAAAAGTACATAGATTAAAAAGTATTTAAAAACATCAGCACTAAAAAAGAAAAATTTAACAAAAATTAGTAAAACCACTTATCTTTAAAATAGTGGTTTTACTAATCAATTATTTTAATATTTTGATACAATGTCTTGAAATGTTATTAGCAGCTCTTCTAATATATTTTTTTGTGGTTCTGTAAGAGAAGAAAGAATATCCAATACAGGAGCATTTACATTAGAAGCTTCTTTGCCAAAAAGTAAATAATCTGCAGAAATAGGAAATACACTACATATTTTATAAAGGGTCTCAGCAGACATTCCCTTTTTTCCGTTTTCTATTTCTGCTAAAAATTGAGGAGAAATATATATTTTTTCAGAGAATTTTTCTCTAGTTAAACTAAATTTTTCTCTTTGTCTGCGTAATCTTTTGCCAATTAAAATTTTATCCATAGTTTCACCTCTAAATCTATTTTAATAATGATACAATAATAAAAAAACAATCTAAAGTTATAATATATGGCATACAGCGTAATTCTATTATTCTGTCATTCCATTAAAAAAATACAAAAAAAATAGGAAAAAAGGAGAAAAAATGAAAAAATCAAAAAATAATAAAAAAGAAACAAAAAAACAGAAAACAAAGGGAGAACAACCCGCTAGTGAAAAAGTGATGAGAATGCTTGATATCTATACTATGCTAATAAGCGGAGAAACTATAAAAAGAGACGAACTAACAAAGAAATATGAAAAAGGTGTTCGCACCATTCAAAGAGATATGAGTGATATGCAATATTATGCTAAAAATAGTCCCATGATGGTTGGAAACAACAAAATTATTTGTGGTAATACAAAAACGGAGTATCGTTTAGAAAAAGCGAATACTACTTTATCCAGTAGTGAAATATTGGCAGTTTGCAAAATTTTACTTGATAGTAGGGCATTCAAAAAAGAACAGTTAAGCAAAATATTACATTGTTTGATTGATTATTGTATAGAAGACAAAAAATTGATTTATGATTTAATACAAAATGAAGAATTTCATTATATTGAAACCTATCATGAATATGAATTTATGGACAAACTATGGAAAATCGGAAAAGCAATACAAGAAAAAAGATATATTGAGGTGAATTATAAAAGAGTAACTAATAACAAACAAAAGAAAATTGTAAAGCGAAAATTAAAACCAATTGCTATTTTATTTTGGGAATATTATTTTTATTTAGTAGCCTTTATTGATGATAAAGATAATCAACAAAATTTTAATGGTTTAGATGAGCTTTGTCCTATTGTATATCGTATTGATAGAATGGAAAAATTAACAGTTTTGGAAGAGAAATTTTATATTCCTTATAAAATACTTGCAAACGATATTCATGTAAATGAAGGAGAATTTAGAAAAAGGGTTCAATTTATGAGAGGTGGTAGATTACGCAAAGTGAAATTTTTATATTCTGGAGATGACATCAATGGAGTATGTGACCGTTTGCCTACTGCAAAAATAGTGTCAGAAAAAGATGGTGTTTATACAGTAGAAGCAGAAGTATTTGGAGATGGCATTGATATGTGGCTTAGAATGCATGAACATGATGTAGAGGAAATTAAATAAGACAAAATATGTCGTTCTAATATAGATTATTATATTTTATGTAAAAAAAACAAATTTAAGTATTGTAAAAAGGGAGAAAACAATCTATAATTTAAATATAAGCTAATAGCTTATTTATATAAAAGAAGTATTTTTTTTAATTTCGTAAAAATGGAAGTATAGTAAAATGAGCAATCAAAACAATAATATAGACAATGGAGGCTTTTTATGGGGTCTTTTAGGCTTTTGTATTCCTATCGTAAGTTTAATATTTATTTTTAGTTTGGAAAGATAATACGCCTAATACTGCAAAATCTGCAGGAATAGGTGCTTTAATTGGTGTAATACTAGTTATTATATTGTATTTCTTAGGAGGTGTACTTAGTGTTGCAATGATGGGTTATTAAACAATTTAATATGGGAAATCTTTTAAGATTATTTTCTGGGTGTCATGCTAGAGCAGATAGGTCATTCTTTTTTAGAGGAAAACAATTTCCTATTTGTGCTAGGTGTACTGGTGAGTTTTTGGGTATGATATGTGCTGTTATTATGTCTATATTTCATTATAAAGTTACAACGTTATGGTGTATTATCATGATATTGCCATTACTGTTAGATGGAATAATACAGTTAAAAACCAGTTACGAAAGTAATAATATAAAAAGACTTATTACAGGTTTCTTATTTGGTATTGCTTTTATATTTATACTGATAAATTTTCATGTTTATAATGAATATGATTTACAAAACATTAACAAAAATTGTTGGAACACCTCCTCCC
>CAMXTM010000320.1 GCA_947246775.1 uncultured Clostridium sp.
TGTTCTGACACTTTAGCACTCCCACCAACTATTTGCATTTGGTCGAAGACTACTTTCTAAATGTAAATAGTTGGTATTGGAGTGCGAGTAACGCAGGACATTGTGGTGTAAAAGAAATAATGGTACAACTTTGAAGCAACTCCAAAGTAAAAAGACCAAAAACACAGCCTTCGCATTTCTCACAATAAGGGGATTGGATTTCTGCAAACAGATGTTTAAACTGTTCTGACACTTTAGCACTCCGTGCTGCACAACAAGATTTTTTCTGAAAGCTACTGTTATAAATTTTGTGTGCTGCACTTAGTGCGAGTTGCGCAGAACATTGTGGTGAAAAGGAAATATCCGCCAAGTTTGAAGCAACTCCAAAGCAAAAAGACCAGAAATCCAATCTATGATGTAAAATATTATAGCACGAATTAAAAAAAAGTCAACTATTTATGATAATTTTTTATAATATTGCTTGAAAATATGGAAAAAAGTTGTATAATTATAGGTAGAATGTGTAGAAAAAGCTTTTTTAATGTGAAAAAGTTTCTCTATGCAAAAAAAAATAGAAAAGGAGGGAATGTGTAGCGATGGGTCAAAAACAACTTACAGAGGAAGAACAAAAAAGACTCTGGAAACAAGAAGAACCCCCTATTAGGATAATCAAACTGTGGGGGAAAGATAGTCAAAATAACTATTGTGTTTTGCTGTTGCTTGGCGAGCAGGAGTTTGGCAAAGAAGTAAACTACTATATGCATTTGCTAAAGCCTGAGATAACGTATACACATTACGCTGTATTTCATGGAGTAGGGGAGCATTTGCCCTCTAATTTTAACATCAATTTTGTAATAGGAAAAGCAGGAAAGAAAATAGTTTGTTATGAAAGAGGATACAATACGGCAAAAGTAAAATGGGACTACGATAGACAAACACGAAGATATGACAGATATTATGAAGTTGACGAAAAGTATATTGTGAAAGAATTTTACGAATTGGATAAAGAAGTAAAGTTTAACTACTATGAAGAACACAGCTATGAGGACTATGTTAACTATTTAAAATCAAAGAATGTCACATTTGAAGACTTTGAATTGATAGAAAATCCAAGCGAAGTGACAGGATTTGGCAAAGAAAGCCCTTATTATGATTTTGTAATAAATATGTTTTCTGCTGGGAGATTGTATACAAGAATCAAAAATTTAAAAGGCTTTATCAATGCGGGAGCTGAGCTGGAGGACTACAAAAAAATATTACGTGTAGCAAGTGTAGAATTGGCTTGCGGTATTTTCCAAGAAATGACGCTTGCAAAAAATCCAATGCTGCTTGATATTGCAAAAGAAATTGATAAAAGTGATGAACTCTGGGCAAAACAAGAGTATCATAGTGGATTAAAACGTTTTGTGAGTCAGTATTTGAGTATGTTTGATGAAAAACTGATGGCAAAGCAGCAAAAATGGATATATGATAAATTGCCTGATATGGATTTCCACATTAGAGAGTTAAAAAAATGGGGAAATGTCATAAAAGGGGAAGAACTCAAAGAATATTTAGATATACCATACTATAGTTATATCAATGAAACAGCATATGCACAGGCAACTTATTATAAAGGTGCTTATACCGATGGAAAACACATTAAAAATATTGCATTTAAGAACACGATACAAATGGTAAGAGCATATGGTTTAGCTGATGCAGCAGGAAGAATTGCCTACTATTTAGATACAGCAAGAACAAAAACCTTTTTTAGCCAAACTGAAAATATAAAAGCATTTGCTTACTATCAAAGATATGTTAGGAGAATGATAGACGAGTATAAGGCAAAAGATGAAACAAAATTTGTACAAGCAATCAAAGAGCTTTTTGCAAATTATACCAATAATGATATTTGTACATCTTGGTGGGACAACGAGGCAACCAATTATTTTTATAGTCGCTATAGTGATGCAAACCAAGAACTTTGGGACAGACACACAGAAGATATTTTATGGATAGCAAAAAGGACGAAAGCAGATGTAGTACATGAATTTTGCTACACCATCTTAAACAGAGCAAATAAAGCGCATAAATTTGATGACTATGACATAAAACAGTTGATTGAATTGTCACAAATACCATACGAAAAAACAGCAAAACTATTTGAGGGATTGCTTTTACCAAAATTAAAATATTTGACAGAATTTGACACTGATATTATGTTAGCGCTGATGAATGTGAAATCTGAGAAATTGCAGAAAGTAGCAAAAGAATATTTTGTCAAAACGAATGGCAAATTTAAGCCAGAAAATGTAGTCAATATTATTTGCATGGATACTGTAGAAAAATGGTATAAAGTAGTTAAAAATAATATTGAAGTATTTAATGCAGAAGAATATATTGCATTTACAAAAGAATTGGTCGCAAAAAGTGCTTATTTTGTAGAAAATAAGGTACAACTTGCAGAAAATATCCTAGAATTGATACAAAATTCTGTTGAAAAAATGGCTACCGCAACAAAAGCACAAAAACAAAAACTAATTGAAAATTTTGCATTGCTTTTAATGAGCAATCAAAAAGTACCAGAATTTATAGCTGATATGGCAGAAAATATTATATTCTATATGCCACATCAAGAATTAAAAGAAACATTAGAAGATATGGATATCGATTTTAAAACAACAAGATTGCCAGAAAGAAATAGAAATGTGATAACCATATTGCGTTGCATGAAAGAGTGTGACTTTATAAAAGATTATGCGATACTGTCTATATTAGATATTAGCTCAGCAAGAGTAGTAAAAGCAATGACAGAAACGATAGAAGACATGAAAGATATGCTAGAAGAAAAAACCACAACCTTGCTTTTGCTTTTAGAAAGTACTGTATTTGCTTTAAACCAGACTGCAAAGAGTATATTTGAGCATATGGAGCTAGAAAAAAGAGAAAAAATGCATCTATTACTATTAGACTCACCAGTAGAAAGAACTTACCAATATGCATTGCAAAAGCTAGACGAATGGTATGGGGATAAATTACCAAAACAATTTGTTTTCCGTATGCTGGAACACCCATGTATTGCAGTAAAAAAATATTTAT
>CAMXTM010000321.1 GCA_947246775.1 uncultured Clostridium sp.
AGATTAGTAGAACCATCTGGTTTTTGAGTGCATACAAGTGTTACAGGATTAGGGGAAGTTAGTTTTGCTGCTTGTGGTAAGTTTATTTTTTTCATAATATACATTTCCTTTCTATGATTTATTATCTAATACAAGTATATTTTTATAGAATACACTTGTGTTTTTTAATATAGTTATGGAGTAGTTGTAAAATAATAATTATACTAATGTTTGATATAATGTAATTTCGAGACCATCTAAAAGCAAGTCATTTAACTGCGGGCAAATTGTTGTAAAATGTTTGCTGGCGTTGTGAGTATCAATAGCATTTTGGTCTTTCCAACACTCTATAAAGGCAATTTTTTGTTCATCTTCTAAGTTTTGATGTAAATGATAGAATATATTGCCAGCTTCATTTTGGGAAGCCTCTACTAATGGTTTTGCTAATTCTAAAAAAGTGTCTTTGTTTTTTTGAGGGAGTGTACCC
Source organism: uncultured Clostridium sp. (assembly GCA_947246775.1). Lineage (GTDB taxonomy): Bacteria > Bacillota > Clostridia > Lachnospirales > Anaerotignaceae > Coprocola. Next base: position 467 of record CAMXTM010000321.1, read on the forward strand.
TCTGCAATAATGTGAATCATAGAAAATCCTCCGTATTAAAAATTAATTCTCCAATTGGGTTTCTGGTTGTGCTGTGTCTTTCGGGTGAAAGTTCTGTATTTGGTTCTGCATAGCCAATGGCAAGGATAGAAACAATATCAAAATCATCTGGAATAGAAAAAGCTTTTTTGACTTCTTCTGGAGAGAAAGAGCCTATCCAAACACTGCCTAAGCCTAAATCAGTTGCTTCTAACATCATGTGGTCTGTTACAATAGCACAATCAATATCAGCAAAATATTTTTTGTCATAAGGTCTTTTCCAAGAGGAAGTAGTGTCTGCTAAGACCATAATTACAAGTGGTGCATTGTAGCATTGAGCAAATGGAGCAAGTTTTTCTAAACCTTCTTTAAAATTTAATATCAATAATTTGTGAGGTTGTAAGTTAGCAGCAGTAGGTGCTACATGAGCAGCCTCTATTATTTTTTGTAACTTTTGCTTTTCTACTTTTTTGTCTTGAAATTGTCTTCTGCGGTGTGTAGGAACGGACACTGTACCTCTTTTTTGCAAGTTCTAAAAAATCCATGTTAAAAAATCTCCTTTCTGTATATTGCAAACAAAATTTTGTTTATGCTATAATTGTATCAATTATTTTCTAAAACACAAGTACGCACTTTAAAGTATAATAGTATACAAAAAGATACTATAGAGAGGAGAAACATGAAACAGTGTAGAGAACAATACCATTGTCCTGTGGAAGTGACATTAGAATTGATAGGGGGAAAGTGGAAAGCGTTGCTGTTGTGGCATTTGATGGGAGGAACATTGCGCTTTCATGAATTGCGGACATTAGTACCTCAAGTAACACCTAAAATGCTGACGCAGCAATTAAGAGATTTAGAAAAAGATGGATTGATAGAAAGAAAAGTTTATCCAGTTGTACCACCAAAAGTAGAATATTCCCTTTCAGAGTTTGGTAGGAGCTTAATTCCTATATTAGATGTAATGTGTAACTGGGGAAATGAGTATTTAGAAAAAAATAATATAACTACATGTTGTCAGAAAACGAATATGTAACAAAATATTCCATTTTCAAAAAACACAATTATAAAAAAAAGTATAAAAAAATAATTGTATATATTGTATAGAAAATGTAAAAAATAGTATGAAAAATTTAAAATGTTGTCATAAAAAGTTGTATACAATATTAAAATTATTAGAATAATGGCAGTTTTTAGGGAATTGTTTTAAATTGAATTTATTTTATTATTTTTTATGGTACAATGTTACAGAAATAAAAATAAAATCTATTATAAAAAATGCGTAAAGGTCAGTGGAGGAATAAAATATATGGATTTAGAAAAACAACAACAAAATAATATAGTAAGACCTTTTACTCATTTGCACGTTCATACAGAGTATAGCCTTTTAGATGGTTCAGCAAAAATAAAAGAACTGGTAGAAAGAGCAAAAGAGCTTGGTATGAACAGCATTGCAATCACAGACCATGGTGCAATGTATGGAGCGATAGAGTTTTATAAAGCAGCAAAAAATGTAGGAATTAAGCCTATTATTGGCTGTGAAGTGTATGTTGCAAATGGCTCAAGATTGGAAAAAGAAAATAAATATACACATTTAGTGCTTTTAGCAGAAAACAATGAGGGCTATCAAAATTTAATTAAATTGGTATCCTATGGTTTTATAGATGGTTTTTATTATAAACCTAGAATAGATAAAGAATTGCTTCAAAAATATCATAAAGGCATTATTGCATCTAGTGCTTGTTTAGCAGGAGCAGTGGCGAGAGATATATTGACCGTTTCCTATGAAAAGGCAAAACAAACAGCTTTAGAGTATGAACAAATATTTGGAAAAGGGAATTATTTTTTGGAACTGCAAGACCATGGCATGAGAGAGCAAAAAAGAGTTAATGAGGCATTGAGAAAAATACACAATGAGACAGGAATCCCAATGATATGTTCTAATGATAGTCATTATATATTTAAAGAAGATAATGTACCACATGATATATTGTTGTGTATTCAAACAGGAAAGACAGTAAATGATGAAAATAGAATGAGGTATGATGGTGGTCAATTTTATTTAAAAAGTCCTGATGAGATGTATGACTTGTTTCCAGAAGATGTAGAGGCATTGGAAAATACACAACATATAGCAGACCGCTGCAATGTAAAATTTGTATTTCATGATTTAAAATTGCCACATTTTGATGTGCCAGAGGGAAAAACAGCAAAACAATATTTGAGAGAACTGTGTTATGCAGGTTTTGCAGAAAAATACCCTAATGCATCAGAGGAACTCAAAAAGCGATTAGATTATGAATTAGATACCATTGAAACAATGGGATATGTAGATTATTTTTTGATTGTTTGGGATTTTATTAAGTTTTCAAAAGATAGAGGTATTATAGTAGGGCCAGGTAGAGGTTCAGCAGCAGGTAGTATTGTTTCTTATTGTCTTTCTATTACTACAATAGACCCTATTGCATATGATTTAATATTTGAGCGTTTTTTAAATCCTGAAAGGGTAAGTATGCCTGATATTGATGTTGATTTTTGTTATGAAAGACGGCAAGAAGTGATTGATTATGTTATTG